>CAIWVZ010000223.1 GCA_903916245.1 uncultured Planctomycetota bacterium
GACGCCCGGCGCCACCGCGGCCCCGCCCTTCACGGCTTCGGGGAACTCGCGGTTCCACACGACGACTCCGTCCACCAACAGCGCCACCGAGGCGACGTCGCCCGACGTTTCGATCGCGAGGATGACGTGTTCAGTCTTCATCGGGGACGCGGAAACGCACGATGCTCTCACGCGGCGAAATGCCCGTGAGGAAGCCCAACTGCCGTTGGCCGAGACGCAGACGACGGGCTTCGATGATTCCGTCGACGGCGAAGCCGACGTCGCGGCCCATCGCGGCGCAAATGAGATCCGAAGGGATGTACTCGTGTTCGATGTCGGCGCCGCCGATGACGAACCAGGCGGGTGCGCCCGGACGCAGGACGCGCAGACTTTCCACGAGGACCTTGCGCATGTCGCTGAAGTAGTTGCGCACGATGGCGGCGTCGGCGCGATGCCCGGCACCTTCGAGGCCGCGGAGGATTTCATGCACGGCTTCGGGCAACAGATGCGTATCCGTCGCCTTCGGCGGCTTGATGCCCTGTTTGACGGCGGCCGTCACTTGCACCTTGCGGGATTCCTCGAGCGGCGTGTTGCGGTGGAGGGCTTCGATGAACGACGTCACGCGGGTGTAGTCGTATCGAGACAGGTACGGAGGCGACGTCACCATGCCCCCCGCGATACGGTCGGCGAGGGGCATCCGCCGGGCGTCTCCGGTCACCACGCGATTCGGTCGCTTGAGAGGCCGAGCCAGATCTTCGGCCACCATGATGTGGGCGTCGCGGATGAGTTCCCACGGCGGAGCGGCCACTTTCCGCTTGCCTTCACCGGTGACGGTGCGGGCGGCGGCGCACAGGATCATGGCTTTTTGGGCCGGATGGGACTGCGACACCCACCACGAACGCCAGTTTTCGGGTTCGGGAGGCGTCACGGGTTCGGGGGCTTCGCGGAGACCGCGAGCGTTCGCCAGCCACCCGAGAACGGGCAACGCCTCGGTCCCGACGGCCGCCTGCCCGAGACGCGCGGCCTCGATCACCGTCGTACCCGATCCGCTGAACGGATCCACCACGATCCCGGGCACCAACCCGGCGTCCGCGAAGAACTTGCGAACGAGTTCGGGCGAAAACTGCTGACGATAGGGCAACCAACGATGGAGCGATTCGGCCCTCGCGCCCTCGCCGGTGACCAACGTCTCCCATGCATCGTCGATGAGGACGAGCTCGTCGAACTCGTGTTCGAGCGCCTCGCGTGCGGCCACCCGACGACGTTGGTCGATGCGCACGTTCTTTCCCCATTTGCGTTCCTGCATGGCCCTCGATCCTACTCGAAAATCGTTCCTTTTCCCCGAGGGACTGCCGGAATCACGCCTGACCCCCTAGGCTGTGGCGGATACGTCAAGGAGATTCCGATGCGCCGTTTTCTCTTCGCGACCCTCTCACTCGGTTTCTTGCTTCACGCTCAATCGCTCGCGGGTAACTACGCCGTGGGAGCGGGCGGCACCTATCCCACTCTCGGCGCGGCACTCGCGGCGCTGTCGGCGAACGGTGCGTCGGGCCCCGTGACGTTCGCCTTGTCGGGCACCGAAACCGGACCCTTCACCATCAACGGTTGGCCGGGGCAGGGCATCGCGGCTCCGGTGACGATCACCGGCGGCACCATCACCTCCACCGTCTATCCCGCGATCAACGTGACGGGAGGAAGCCACCTCACGTTCAACGGCACCACGATCGCCGCCACCACGTCGGTCAATCTCGTCGCGATCGGAGGCACGGCGTCGAACATCACGTTCACCGGATGCACCGCGTCGGTCCCGACGACGGTGTCGACGGCCTCTCCGATTCCATCGGCGTTCCAAATCACGGGCGGCAGCTTCATCACGATCTCGCAGTCGACGTTCGGAGGCGGCTACGAAGCCTTCGCCCACACGGGCGGCACGGACGTCGTCATCGAACGATGCAAGGTCGCGGGCGGCGGCTATTGGATCGGGCGCATGGAAGCCGCGAACTGCACGTTCCGGAACAACTTCGTCACCGCGGCCGCCTACTACGGTCTCCGCGTCGGCGCCGCCGCGACGAACGGTCGCATCGTCGGCAACTCGTTCTACGTCAACCATCCGACGTCGTCCTCGCAGTACTGCGCGGTTCGCTGGTACGGAGCGACGACGTTGAACACGGAAGTCGTCGACAACATCTTCCACGAAATCTTCGGCACGCCGGGTACGGGCGTGAACATGTGGTGTTCGGGAACGTTGCGTCCGACGATCATGAACGGCAACTGCTTCAACCCCGTCAACGGTCTCGGAGTCGTCTTCGGCGGATCCAACCTCACCTTGGCGGCATGGCAGGCGACGGGCTACGACACGAATTCGATTCAAGGGGATCCGCTCTACGTGAATCAGGCGACGGGCGATCTCCACCTCACCGCGGTATCACCGTGCCTCAGCGCCGGTCAAAATTCGCCGTGGCTCGTCGACGACCACGACGGACAGCCGCGCGTCGCACCGTTCGATATCGGTGCCGACGAAGCCACCATCAACAATCTGTTGACCGCGACGACGACGGGTGCGGGCACCGGGGATCTTTATCTGTCGCTGGGTCTGATCGACCCGCTCGCGACGGAAGGTTGGTGTCTCGTCTCCACCGACGCGACGCACCCACTCGGTACGGGTCCGTTCTTCGGTTTGTGGCCCGATGCGTTCACGTGGTCGACGCTCATCAGCCAACCGATGCTGCCCGGAAACCCTCTCCACTTCCCCACGGGCATCGGCGGCGTGTTCCCGGACACCGCCGTCGTCCTTCCTCCGGGCGCGCTCTCGAGCCTCGCCGGCAGCACGTGGGACATCGTCGGCGTCCTCGTCGGCCCCGGTCTCACGTTCGTCGGCCGGTCGAACACCGCGCGCCTCGCTTGGTGATCGCGGGCAAGCGCGACGTCAGTCGACGTAGCGCATGCCCAACTTCTTCATGCGACTCTGAAGCGTCGACGGCTTGAGCCCGAGCCGCGCCGCGGCTCCCTTCGGTCCGTAAATACGGCCCTTCGAAAGTTCCAACGCGCGGGCGATGTGGACCTTCGACGCCTCCGCCATGGTGACCGGCTCCGCGGCGGGAGCCTCGGTCGATACGGCGGGTTTCGATCCCGGAACCTCGATGTGCGCGGCGCCGATCACCGTGCCGCCGCACAGGATCGCCGCACGTTCGAGGACGTTCGCGAGTTCGCGGACGTTTCCCGGCCAGGTATGAAGACCGAGTCGTTCGATCGCGTCGGCGCCGAGCGACAGTCCGCGCCGGCCTGCACGCACGGCGACGTCGACGAGAAGTTCCGACGCCAGTTCCGGGAGGTCTTCGAGGCGTTCCCGAAGAGGCGGCAGCGTCACGGGGAACACGGCGAGACGGTAGTAGAGATCTTCGCGGAATCGACCCGCCGCGACCGCCGCGGGCAGATCGACGTGCGTCGCGGCGAGAACGCGAACGTCCGCCCGCACCGTTCGATCGCTTCCGACGGGTTCGAACGTTCCTTCTTGAAGCACTCTCAACAACTTCGACTGAAGATCAAGCGGAAGATCCCCGATCTCGTCGAGCAGCAGCGTGCCGCCGTCCGCCGCGGCGAAACGCCCGGGGCGATCCCGAACGGCGCCCGTGAAGGCGCCTTTCACGTGGCCGAAGAGTTCGCTCTCGAGAAGACCCGCGGGAATCGCCGCGCAGTTGATCTTGACGAATGGTCCGTTCGCGCGCGGAGAAAGGCCGTGGATGAGGCGCGCCATGCGCTCCTTTCCGGTGCCGGTCTCTCCGAGAACGAGTACCGGAGTCGACGCGGCCGCGACCTGACGCGCGCGTTCGTGAGCTTCGCGCAGACCGCGGCTCGCGGGCTTCTTCGTGTCGGTCGCGGGACGCGGAGCGACTTCGCGCTCGAGCCACTCCGCGCGGGCTTCCGCGTGGCCCTTCAATCGTTCGAGCTCGGTCGCCTTCGCGGCGCGATCGATCGCGAGGCCGAGAAGCCCCGCGTACATCTGGACGAGTTGCACCGTGCCGTCCGCGTACGGTGAACACACGGACCGATCGAGGGTCAGGATCCCGAGCGTCGCTTCGCCCGCTTTCAGCGGCGCGACGAGACACGCGTGGCCCGGCTCGAACCCGAGGAGATCGTCGAAGGGGTCGCCTTCCGTCCCGTGAACGTGCGCGTCGAATCCCCGCGCCCGTCCGGTCACCATCGTCTGCGCGATTCCGGGGAACGCCGACAGCGGAAGCCGATGCCCCAAGTGCTCCGCCTTGGCGAGCGGACCGCGTGCGGCGCGAAGGACGAGGACATCCCCTTCACGAATGAACACCGCCGCGATGTCGTAGGGCGCGATACCTTCGAGCCAACCGAGTCCGCCGGCGAGCAGCGCGTCGACGTCGGTCGAGCGGCCCGTCACCGTGACGAGACCTTCCATGTTCGCCGTCATCGCCGCGCCGGAGAGCGGTGCCGCCGGAGCCGGAGACGTCGTCTTCGGGCGCGCGACTTTTTCGAGCGCGCGTTCGAGAGCCGACACCCGTCCGGGCTTCGCCAGACTCGGAGGCAACGCGGGCTTCGCGGACGACGTCGGAGCAGGGTCGGGCTTGGTCGGCTTCTTCATGGGGCGTCCGGCGGAGATCGGTGATTCACCGAGGCTCCGGTGCCATCCTACCGATCTTTCGGTACATCGCACCCCCGCCTCGGGATTCGGCGACACACGCCGCACGTCGGAAAGCGGCACAAATCCTGATCGGAAGGCCATTTCCATCCGATCGACGGCGACGGCACCGCGCTCCGGCACGGTCGGTGCATCGACGATGGTCGGAATCGCCCCGAGCGGCGACACCCCATCGAAATCGGTGGCGGAATCGCGGCCCATGCGTCTTCCAAACCGCAAGCACCCCCAAGCCCCCAACAGAACCCCAGGAGCCCCCTCCCATGATGACCATCGGCGACATCCTCCCCCCCTTCTCTCTCGAAGCCTGCGTCGGTCTCGAACCCGGACACGAATTCGCGACCGTCACCCACGACTCCCACCCGGGGAAGTGGCTCGTCCTCTTCGCTTGGCCGCTCGACTTCACGTTCGTATGCCCCACCGAGATCGCGGAATTCGGCAAGGCCCACGGTCGGTTCGCGGATCGCGACGCCCAAGTGCTCGGCTTGAGTCTCGATTCGCACTTCGTGCACCTCGCATGGCGCAAAGATCACAAGGACCTGCGCGACCTGCCGTTCCCGATGCTCGCCGACACGAAGCGCGAACTCTGCGGAGCTCTCGGGATCCTGCACAAGCAAGACGGCGTTCCGCTCCGCGCGACGTTCATCGTGGATCCACACGGCGTCATCCGCTGGGTCTCGGTGAACGACCTGAAAGTCGGTCGCTCCGTACCTGAAGTGCTGCGCATCCTCGATGCGCTGCAAACCGACGAACTCTGTCCGTGCAACTGGAAACCCGGCACCCCCACCTTGGAGACCGCAAAGTGAACCCCGTCGACACGACGATGACCATGGACCAACTACTCGCGACCCTTCCCGAAGACGCGAAGGATCTGCGGCTGAATCTCCGCGCCCTTCTCGACGACGAGGCGGTGACGCCCGCGCGACGTTGGGGAACGGCGGTCGCGGTCGCGGTCGCGCTCGGCGCACGCACCCTCGCAAGCACGATCGAATCCGATGCACGCGCGGCGGGTGTCGGCGACGGTTCGATCGCCGACGCGAAGGCCGCCGCCGCGATCATGGGAATGACCAACGTCTACTATCGATTCCGCCATCTCGTCGGCGATCCGGTGTACGCTTCGATGGCGCCGCGTCTGCGCATGCAACGACTCGCCGCTCCGAAGGCCGATGCGTCCGACATGGAACTGTTCGCGCTCGCGGTCTCGGCGGCCAACAACTGCGAGTTCTGCGTGAAGGCCCACGACCGCAAGTTGCGCGACCACGGCGTCGACGTCGCGACGATTCACGAAGCCGTGCGCATGGCTTCCATCGTCCACGCGACGGCGGCGTTCACGGGCTGACGGGCACCCCCGGAAACGACGACGGCGGAGCTCCGAGAATCGGAACTCCGCCGCGCGCGTGCCGCGAAGGCGCTATCTGACGCCGTGCATCATCTTGAGCAGCATCGGACACAGGACGAGGAGCAAGACGGCGGAGGCCCCCGACATGTAGACGAAGAGCATGAAGAAGTCGTAGAGGTTCGCGATCTTCATGCCCGCGAACGTCTTCGCGTTGTCCACCAAGTCGCGCTCGAGCGCGGTGCGCGCGGAGGCGCGGGCGCCTTCATCCTTGATCTCGCCGAACTTGATGCTCTCGAGAGCGATGACGTTGACGCCGTTGACCTTCTTCTTGTCCTTGACGTAGTTCGCCGGGAAAAGATCGGCATTCTGTGCCTTGCCGGCGTTCTCGACCGCAGTCACGGCGACGACGGGTTCCGGGTAATACTCGGAAAGCGTTCCGGCGAACTTGTTCGCCGCCGACGTCGACAAGAACCACACACCCATGAGAAGCGACGCGACCTTGACGGGAGCCAGCTTGTTCACCATCGAGAGTCCGATCGGCGACAAGCAGAGTTCACCGAGCGTGTGGATGGTGTAAAGCGCGACGAGCCAGAACATCGAGACCTTGGTGCCCGGGGCGAGGTCCTTCACGCCGACCGCGATGACCCAGTAGCCCACGGCGAGGAGACCCAATCCGATCGCCTGCTTGTAAGGCGACGCGGGTTCCTTGTTGAGCTTGCCGAGCAGCGTCCAAAGGCTGACGAAGACCGGGGCGAGGAGGACGATGGCCACCGCGTTGATGGCCTGGAAGTACGACGCGGGGACGACCTTCGATCCGACCGTGCGGTTCGTCTGCTCTTCCGCGAAGTAGGTGAGCGAGGCGCCCGCCTGCTCGAACGCCGACCAGAAGAAGATGACGAAGAAGGCGATGATGTAGATGACCCAAATACGGGTCCGTTCGACCTTCGACAACGACGGGTCGGAAATGATGTAGCCCGGAGCCGCGATGGTGAGCGCGTAGATGGCCGAGCCGATCACGTCGCCCTCGCACCACGTCTTCGAGAAGAGCACGTAGAGCCCGATGAAGGCACCGACCCAAACGACGAGCGACATCGGAGAGGCCTTCGCCTCCGACGAGACGGCCGTCTCGGTCTGACGTGCGGTATTCGGAGCCTTGCCGACGTCGCCGCCCGTGGGCGAAACGAGCGTGCGGTCGCCGAATGCCGCGAGGCACACGAGACTCAACACCATGCCGATGCCCGCGGCGAGGAAGCCCCAGCGGAAGTCTTCCGCGTTGCCCGTGTCGCCGAGGTAGCCGCAGACGAGCGGAGCGATGAAGGCACCGAGGTTGATGCCCATGTAGAAGATGGTGAACGCCGAGTCGACGCGCTTGTCGCCCTGCGGATAAAGCTGACCCACCATCGTCGAGATGTTCGGCTTGAAGAAGCCGTTGCCGAAGATGAGGCATCCGAGACCGGCGTACATGAGCGTCGGAGCGAGTTCCGGTTGCGCTTTGTACACCGTGCCCGCGCCGAACATGAGGAACTGCCCCACGGCCATGAGGAAGCCGCCGAACATGATCGACTTGCGATTGCCCCAGAATCGGTCGGCCACGTAACCGCCGAGGAGCGGGGTCAGGTAGACGAGACCCGTGTAGTTGCCGTACACGCGCGACGCCTGCTCCTTGTCGAACGCGAGCGCCTTCACCATGAAGAGGGTGAAGATGGCTCGCATGCCGTAGTAGCTGAAGCGCTCCCACATCTCGGTGACGAAGAGCGTGAACAGACCGATCGGGTGGCCGAAGAGGGTCCGCTCGTTGGTCGGGGTGCTGGGGTTGGACATGGAATCCTCGACGGAGTGTCGCTCCGTCATGCGGGCGAAAGGATACCCGTCCCGACAGGAGCCGCGCTAGGGGGCGACCTTGGTCGCCATCCAGAAACCATCGCCCATGGGGACGATGAGGCCGGAAAATCGACGGTCGCTCGCGAAACGGTCGTTGAACGCCTTCACCGCCGGGGTCTCCCGATCCTTCGGGGCCTCCGCGAACAGTTCACCGAATGCGAATGCGTTGTCGACCACGATCCAACCACCCGGGCGCAACAATCGATGCGCTTCGTCGACGTAGGCCGCGTAGCCCGCTTTGTCGGCGTCGAGGAAGACGCCGTCGAACGCCGAGGACGGAAGCGTCGGCAACACGGCGGACCCCGCCCCCTCGACGACCTTCACCTTGTCCGCCCACGGAGACTTTCCCGCCCATTCGCGGGCGAACGCCGCATGATTCGGACTTTTTTCGATGGTCACGATCCGTCCGCCCTCGGGCAGTCCGCGCGCCATCCACAAGGCGGAATACCCCGCGAGGGTCCCGACTTCGACGATGTCGTGGGCGCGCGACACGCGAACGAGCGTCGCCAGAAAACTCCCCTGCTCGACCGCGATCGCGATCGACGGGATTCCGGAGGCGACCGCCGCCCGGCGCAGGTCTTCGAGAAACGGGCCCTCGGCGTCGGTGCGGGCGCGGATGTAGTCGAGATGGGCGGGGGTAACGGGCGTCGCGGTTTCCGACATATCCCGAGTCTAGCCCTTCCGCGCACCGAAGCACCGAGGCGCGACGTCGGCGCGCGCATCGAACGTGCTCGCGACCCCGGGGTTCGCCGGTTCCGTGGCGGATGCGTCACCATCGCGGCAGAGTCTCCCAAGGGGCCTCCGCGTCGAAGAACACCCCCCACCGCGTTCGTTCGACGAGGCCCTTCGTGAAGAACCCCTCGCCGGAGCGCGCGAGAGACAGGTCGGTTCGCGCGGCCAACGCACGAAGATCGAGAGGCGCGTCCGACGGTCCGTACGCTCCGAGCAAACGTGCCTCGCGATCGCCCGGAAACCAACCGAGTTCCACCCGGACCTCGGGAGCGAAGCCCAACGCCACCGCGCATTTCGCCAGCCGCCGCGCGTGGAGCGCCCCCGCCCGATCGACTTTGAAGAAGTCCTTTCCCGAGAGGGCTCCGCCCCCGATCGGCACCCGCGGCCCGTAGGCGTCGACGACCGTCTTCTTGCCCGTCAACCCGTTGTCGCCATGAGGCCCTCCGACTTCGAAGATGCCTGCCCCGACCACCGAAAGGCGGTCGGGGGGCTGTGGAGACAGACCCGGGATGTGCGCCGCTTCGCGCTTCAAGACCTCTTCGACGCGCCGCCGCACGGCACGATGCAGGGCGACGGCATCCCCCGAGGCGGCCTGCTGAAGCGACACGTGGAGCGCGTCGAGCCGTCGAACCGTCGCGCCGCCGACCGACGTCTCGGCAATCACGACAAGCACCTTTCCATCCGGCCCGAGTGCGAGTTCGGGGGCTTCTCGGCGCAACGCGTGAAGGCCGCGAGCCAACGCTCGCGCCAACGCATGTTCGACGGGGACATGATGCGCTCCGGGGAGGTCGTTGGCCCAACCGATGCACACCGCTTGATCCACGGCGACGCCGCGAATCTCGGCTTCGCCGTCGAGCGGTGCCTCGAGCGCCAAGTCGCCGGCGACCACGAGATCTTCGGGAGCGGGTCCGAAGCGCGCGTCGAAACCTGCACTTGCGTACACGGCGCGTACGAGAGCGTCGACGGGAATCGTCTCGGCTCCGACTCCCGCGACGCGTCCCGTGACATGCACCGATCGCCGATGCACCGCCACTTCGACGCCGACGAGCGCGAATGGATCGCGTCGCACCGCTTCTTCGACCACGGCGTCCGCGATGGCGTCGCACAGCTTGTCGGGATGTCCGGGGAGTACCCATTCCGCCGCCTTCATGACGTGATTCACGATCCACCTCCCGTCGGCAATACCGCATCGGCGACGACGAACGATTCGATCATTCGCCTCTCCGGTGTGGGGCCGACATAGGCGACGGCGATCCGTCGCTGCTTCAACCAAGCCTCATCCGCCTTCGACGGCACGCCGACCCAACCGTCCGTGATCCACAATGCGCGCCGTACATCGTGTCGACGCATGTGCGCGACGATGCATTCGATCGACGTCCCACCCGTCGTTCGGACGACGCCGGCCGCAAGTTCCCGGAAGGACACGTCCGTGACTTCCGTCGAAAACAGATGGACCCGCGGGTGGACGAACTCCGAGCAATCGAGGACCGCTCCATAAAGCGCCCCGATCACCGTATTCACGCTTCCCGAGACGTCGACGTAGACGTGCACACGCTCCACGTCGGGAACGACCGTCGGACGCTCGGTCACGTTCGTATGCAAGACCGGAGTGACTCCGAGCGACTTCAGACAACGCTCACGCCGACCCCACGTCGGGATCGGACCTATGGTGACGCCCGTCCCCATGCTCTTTCGTGGAGCCCCTCCCCACCTTCCCCGCCGTGCGACCTTCCGCATCAATCCGATGAGCACCTCACGCGGAGAACGGGAGCGTCGTGGAGCGACCGTCGTCCGTCGTACTTCGAAGTCCCATCGATCTTGGAAAGGCCACGGAATCGTTCGCCACGCCCCGGAAAGTTCGGGAGTCGCTTCCGTCAACTCGCCTGCGAAATCGGGCGCCGGTCCCGTCTCCTCGTCGTGGGTGCCGAGAAGCGCCGCCATGAGCGCCGCCTCCAAGTCCGGCGTCTTCGGCGTGCAGTACTTCAGTAGGGAGATGACCTCGTCGTACGACGCTCCGAATCGATAGATCTGCTGGTGACGTTCCGCGACGACCGAACGAAAATTCGGCGCGAGCGCGTTCAGCCCGGAGGCCACGCCGTCGCTGCGTCCCGGCCAGCCCGGCGGTGGCCGCAAAAGACAAAGCGGGAAATTCCCCTCGTCGTAGTACGACGTGAAGAACGACGTGTAAGCCTCGCCGTTGAACGCCCTGCAGAGCATCCCGTTGATCACGACGTCGAACACGAAGTTCATGAGACGCCCCGGTCCCTCGAACATTCGGGTATGCCCCAAAATGACGTGATGCACTTCATGCAACACCAGCATGAGAAGGTGCTCGGGGGTCTTGGCGTGCTTCGCCACGAAGTCCGGATTCACCTTGTTGCACGGGGCGACCCGACACTCGACGCAGGCCGTCGCAACATCGCGAGATTCGACGATGTCGAAGACCCGCAACAAACCCACCGTCGCGTAGGAACCGCTCGGAAACGCGTCGAGCAGGCGATCGGCCATCGATGCACAAAGAGTCATGCGAAAACCTCCGGATGGGCTCGGACCCATCCCCATGGGATCAAAAGGGAAAACCGCCTCGCTCCGAGGGAACCGTGGAGCACCGGGTACTTGCACGCGATCCACACCGCTTGATTCGCGCGTGACGCGAGCGCGAAGGCGGTGAGCGCGTCGCCACCGAACGGACGATGTCGATCGTCGGGAGGGACCACCACGCACCCGTTCGGCAGTCGCAACTCACGCGTTCGTCGATCGATCGCGTCGCGGAGGCGTTCTTCGACCGACGCCGCATCGACGTCGCCGAAGCCAAGGAGGCGCGCGAGCCCGATCAGTCCGTCGTCGTGCGGATATCCCCCCCATTCGACGCGCAGGGCAAGACCGTGCAGTTCGTCGGGCGAGGTCGTGCCGTTCGGCGGCGCGAGGCCGTCCCACCGAATGACCGTGTCGGCTTTTACGCGCATAAGCCCTCCTCGTCCGTCGTCGGATCGATCACCACGCTCGGTGCATTCTCGGCGGCGAAGCCCGTCACGCGACCGCTCCGAGAACCTCGCTCACGGTCAAGAAGCGCCCGTGCGCGGCATCGACGTCTTCGGGAGTCTTCAGGGTACTCTCGACGAACAGCGCGATGAGCGCGTTCGCACACCGATGATCTCGCGCCGAATCGGGGTCGAGTGTCGACAGCACTTCCTTCATCCGACCCCAGGTCTTCCATGCCTTCGAAGTCGTATGGACGGGATCGTCCACCTTCTGCGTGACCGCGAGGCGGCGATAGATTTCTCCCACCTGCGAAGCGACCGCCGCATTGAGTCGGCCGAGGTGCCCCGCTTCGACGATGTAGGCCGCCGCCGCGTCCCGCGCCCCCGGGCGCAGTTCCGCCAAGACGTCGATCACCACGTTGGAAAATTCGGTCGCTCGCGAGTCCCACGACGCGCCGCAGGCGATTTCGAGACGCCGGAGAGGATCCGTGGTTGCGAGTACGAGTCGAAGCGGATCCGCCGGGTCGAGCATGGCGACCTTCATCGCCTCGCGATGCGCGGTCTTCAGCTTCATGATGGGCACATCACGACCCTGAGCCTGCTGAGGGATGGATGCGGCGAGTGCGATCAACGTCGCCTCGGACGGATCCCACGACACGCCGGCGGACGCGAACACCGCATGCACCGCGAGGATGTTGCGACGCAGGTAGTTCGCACGACGTGGAGAGAGGTCGATCTCCGACGTTGCGAGCAGATCGACGACGATCCGTACATAGTCGGTGATCGCCCCGCCCCACGACTCCTCACACGGACCCAACGCCGCGCGTACGGCTTCGACTCGACGAACGAAGGCGTCACATTCAGAGGCGCCCGGCGCTTTCTCCTCCGCGGCGATCACCGCACGCCGATCGTCGATCGAAAACTCCGACCACGCCGGTATGCGGACGACGAACGCGAATCGGTCGGCCAAGGCGGCGTCGAGCGGCTCGCTCCCGATCCATTCGTCCTGACCCCCATCGGCACGCGGCGGGTTCATCGCTGCCCAACGGTGCTCCAACGACTCGAGCGCGAGTCCTTGGACCTTCCGCTCGTGAACTATCGGAAACAGCTTGTTCTGCACCTCCGGACGGCAACGGCTGATCTCGTCGAAGATCAC
>CAIWVZ010000224.1 GCA_903916245.1 uncultured Planctomycetota bacterium
ACGACGTTCGGCACGACGTCGACCGGAGTCGACGGCCCGAACTCGCGACGCACGGCGTCGGCGACGACCGCCGTCGGCGTATGGACCCGCTTCGCGACGGCGAACGCTTCGCCCGCGGCCTGACGCCAAAGGAGTCGCGTCCCCCATGCGGCATTCAGTTTGCGAAGATCGTGCAGCGTGTAGATGAAAGGCAAATCCGCCCCTCCCATCCACGGCAGCGCTTCCGTCACCACGAGATCGGCCGTCGCACGGGAAAACGCGGTCTTGATGCGATCGCCGCCGAGTCTCCAGCGGTGCCACGGCCCCGACGGAGGATCGTCGTCGACCACGTGGGCGACGTCCGGCAATCGACGCTTCCGCACCGCGTCGAAGGCGGGCCCGTGCCACACGACGGGAGTATGTCCGAGCACCTTCAGCGCGGCGACGACGGCCAAAAGCCGCGTCGCCGTTCCCGAGGGTTCGGCGTCGAGCGTCGTCGCATCGAGAAGGATTCGCTTCATCACGCTCTCCCCAAGCGGGAACGGTAGGCGCTGATCGTCGCCGCGCCCGTCGCCTTCCACGAGAATCCGTCGGCGCGGGCGACACCGGGCCCCGAAGCCCGACGACGGCGATCGTCGTCGGTGACGGCGCGCACGAGGGCTTCCGTCCACGCCCCGACGTCCGTCGCCGGGACGTAATCCGCCTCCGTCCCCGCGACTTCACGAAGCACGGCGAGATCCGACAGGACGACGGGGACGCCGGCGGCGAGACCTTCCACCGCGGGCAGGCCGAATCCCTCGTGAAGGGTGGGAAACGCGAGCGCCGCCGCGTCGCGCACGAGGGCGGCACATACGGGATCCGAGACGTCTCCGAGCCAACGGATGTCGTCACGTGCGGGGCTGGCGGCGATTTCCGCGATCACCTCGTCGTGACGCCATCCGCGGCGCCCGAGCAGAATGAGGCCGAGATGCGGGACCTTCACGGCCGCGGCCGCATGCGCACGGATCAGCGTCTTCAGATTCTTACGCGGTTCGAGCGTGCCCAAGTGGATGACGTACGGAGCGTCGAATCGGTGCAACGCACGCGCCGCCGCGCGGACTTCCGAAGACGCGGGACGGCGGAAAATCGGATCGGGCGCGAGCGGCGTCACGTGGACGCGTTCGGGGCGCAACCGAAGCGCCTCGCAGAGTTCGATGCGGGCGGACTGGCTGATCGTGACGATTTCCGGAGCGCCGTCGAGAAGTCGGACGACGGCGTCGGCCATCTTTTTCGATTGGGCGAGATCCACGTGGCCGAGATGCGGCAACCACGCGGTGTCGTAAAGAGTCGCCACTCTCGGCAAACGACGACAGGGCGTCGCGAAGTAGTCGGTGTCGTGAAGCAGCTGCGCATCCCGCAACATCACGTCGGCCCCGAATCCGAAACGCGCGAGAAACGGCCACGCGCGCGCGGGGAGCGACATTCCGTACACCTGCGCGCGCGGATCGTCCGGTTTCGGGAATTCGCGGAGACGGCGCGTCCGTCCCCTCAAGAAGACGGCGAGCAGTTCGAGCCGAAGCTTCGGATCGGCCTCGAGCATGCCTTCGACGAGGTTCCTCACGTATCGGCCGATACCGAAGGCCCGGAACAACGCCGGACGCCAATCGATCGCCGCGCAAGAAAGCGTCATACGGCACCTCGACGTCGGACGAGGGCCATGCCGACGAGCGCCACGGCGCCGATCGCCGTCACGGATTCACCCGCGAGCAGACCGACGGCCGCGCCCGCGGGACCGAGTCGCGGGATGGCGACGAGCGCCACGGCGATGTTGACGAGGAGCGCGAGGAGCACGAGGTTCCGAAGTTGACGTTCCCCGCCCGCGGCCACAAGAGCGGTCGTCGCGGGCGCCCCCAAACACACGGCGCAAAACGCACCACCCGACCAGGCGATCACGTGCGCGGCGTTCCCGCCCTCGGCGAGGTACTTGCCGCCGTAGAGCACGGCGACGACCGAAGCCCCGGCGAATCCCGTGACGAGAATCCCCGCGAGACCGACGCCCACGCCGACGACGAGCACGACGAGGAAGCGTCGACGAAAGGCGGACCCGTCCCGCGTCCAAAGCGACGCGAACGCCGGGAGCAACGGCTGCGTCATCGCGGCGACGAGCAACGTGAACGGCGTCGTCAGCCGAACCGCCGCACCGTACGCACCGAGGGCGGCGGCTTCGCAACGGGCTTCCACGAGAAGCACGCCGACGTGCGTCGACGCCGCCACCGCGAGCGACGTGACGGCTTGGGCTCCGACGGCGGGAAAACGCGCGAACAACATGGGGCCGGGACGTCGCGGAGCGATCGGCAGCCCGTACTTCGACGCGGCGACGCGGGCGAGGATCCACGGCCCCGCCGTCTCCCGAACCATGTGGAGACCGGCGAAGGCGGGCCCCGGGATGCCGAGCGCGACTCCGGCCCAAGCCATGAGCAGAAACCCCGCCTGCGTCACGGAGGAGACGAGCGAGACGGGACCGAGGTCCTGTCGCACGAGGAACGCGACACCGAAAATGCTCGGGTAAAGCAACGGCACGACGGCGGCGACGGCGATCAACCATCCCGTTTCGACACCGTCGCGCCGGACCACGGCGAAGACCGCGATCACGGCGGCGAGGCCGATGCCGACGATCACCCTCCATCCGGCCGCTTCGGCGAGCAACGTCGCCTCGTCTTCCGGGCGTCGGGCGATGTCGCGGGTCAGGATCGTCCCGACTCCGTGATCGAGAACGACCTGACCGAACGCGTAGAGCGTCGCGACGAGCGTCAGAAATCCGAATGCCGCCTCGGAGAGTCCCTTTCCGAGGATCGCGGTGGCCGCGATGGCGAGAGAAAACCGCCAAACCTCCCGCAACAACACCCACACGGAACTTTTCACGACGGCGAATCCGTCGGCGTCGGGCGGGGTTGCGGTCGGCGTCACGCCGCCATCGTAGCCGCCGCGTTCCGTCGCTTCGCCTTGGGGGGGGCTTCCCCCTCCTCTACGATCTTCCCATGGACGCGACGGCTCCCCTTCACCTCGACGGTTCCTCCTTGGATCTCCGCGCCGCCTGCGTCGCCGCATCGGCCCCGCGCTGCCGCGTCACGATCGACGCCGACGCCCGCGCCCGTGTGCGCGCCGCGAGGAATCTCGTCGAGACCATTCTCGCCGAAGGCCGCACGGCGTACGGCATCAACACCGGTTTCGGGAAGTTGGCCACCACGACGATCCCCCGCGAAAGCCTGAGGGAACTCCAACACAACCTCCTTGTCTCGCACGCCGTCGGCGTCGGCCCGGAAAGCGCGCCCGCGGTCGTCCGGCTGATGCTCATCCTGCGTCTGCAGAACGTGCTCGTGGGTCACTCCGGGGTTCGCGAAGAGACGATCAATCTGCTCGTCCAAATGATCGAGCGCGACGTGCTTCCCGTCGTCCCGGAGCAGGGGTCCGTCGGCGCCTCCGGAGACCTCGCGCCGCTCTCCCACCTCGCGTTGGTCCTCGAAGGACTCGGCGAAGCGCGGTTCGACGGTGAACGCATGTCGGGAGGCGAGGCCCTCGCTCGTGCGGGCCTGAAACCGATCCGCCTCGAAGCGAAGGAGGGCCTCGCCCTCATCAACGGCACCCAGTTTTCGACCGCGGTCGCGGCGCTCACGCTGCACCGCGCTTCCGAACTCGCGGTCGCGGCGGACATCGCCTGCGCCCTCAGCCTCGAAGCCTTCGCCGGAAGCGTACGCCCGTTCGACGCCCGCATCGCGAATCTCCGCCCGCATCCGGGACACGCGGCGACCGCGGAAAATGTGCGACGACTCATGGAGGGTTCCGAAATTCTCGCGTCGCACCACGATTGCGCGAGGGTGCAGGACCCCTACTCGTTCCGCTGCGTTCCGCAGGTGCACGGTGCCTGCCGCGACGCTCTCACGCATTTGCGCGGTGTGCTTGCGCGCGAAATCAACGCCGTCACCGACAACCCTCTTCTGTTCCCGAAAGAAGGCGACGTGGTGTCCGGCGGCAACTTCCACGCCGAGCCCATCGCCCTTCCCTGCGACTATGCGACGCTCGCCGCGGCGGAATTCGCGTCGATTTCGGAACGTCGCCTCGAGAACCTCGTCAATCCCGACCTCTCCGGATTGCCGCCGTTCCTCGCCGGAGGGCGGCCGGGTGTGAATTCGGGATTGATGATCATCCAAGTGACGGCCGCCGCGCTCGTCAGCGAGAACAAGGCGCTCGCCCATCCCGCTTCCGTCGATTCGATTCCCACCTCGGCGAGCAAGGAAGATCACGTGAGCATGGCGCCCATCGCGGCGCGCAAGTTCCGTTCGGTGGTCGAAAACACCGCGCAGGTCGTCGCCGCCGAACTCTTCGCGGCACGCCTCGCGTTGCACTGGAGACAACCGCTCCGCGCGGGCAAGGGCGTGCAGCCCGTCTACGAACTCCTGCGCGACCGGATCCTTCCGCCGGGCGACGACCGCGCATTCGGCCGCGACCATCAGGTTGCGAAAGTACTTCTCGACGCGGGCGACATCGTCGCCGCCGCCGAGTCCGCCGTCGGCCCGCTCGCCCGTCCCTGATTTCCTCTTACCGAGGCGCACCCCACTCCCATGCCCACCGACAAAATCTACCGCGCGCCGAAAGGCACGACCCTTACCTGCAAATCCTGGCTCACCGAGGCCGCCTATCGGATGATCCAGAACAATCTCGATCCCGACGTCGCCGAGGATCCGGCGAATCTCGTCGTGTACGGAGGGTCCGGCAAAGCCGCGCGCTCGCCGGAAGCCCTCGAAGCGATGCTGCGGACGCTGCGGACGCTGAACGACGACGAGACGATGCTCGTGCAATCGGGCAAACCCGTCGGTGTCTTCAAGAGTCATCCCGATGCGCCGCGCGTGCTGATCGCGAACTCGAACCTCGTCGGCAAGTGGGCGACGTGGGAACACTTCCGCGACCTCGAGCGCCGCGGACTCATCATGTTCGGCCAGATGACCGCGGGCAGTTGGATCTACATCGGATCGCAGGGCATCGTCCAAGGCACCTACGAGACCTTCGCCGCCTGCGCCGAGCGCCACTTCGGCGGCACCCTCAAGGGTCGTCTCGCGGTGACGGGCGGACTCGGCGGCATGGGCGGCGCCCAGCCGCTCGCGGCCTGCCTCACGGGTGCGACCTGCCTCGCCGCGGAGATCGACCCGACGCGCGTCGAGAAGCGCCTCAAGACGCGCTACCTCGACGAAGCCACGACGGACCTCGACGACGCGATCAACCGCGCCCTCGCGATGAAGGCCCGGGGCGAAGCGCGCTCGATCGCCTACGTCGGCAACGTCATCGATCTTTTGCGGGCGCTGCGCGACCGCAACATCGTCCCCGACGTTCTGACCGATCAGACGTCCGCCCACGATCCGCTGCTCGGATACGTGCCCGACGGCATGACGCTCGAAAGCGCCTTGGCCTACCGCGAAAAAGATCCGACGGGCTATCAGAAACTTTCGGTCGAAGGCATGGTGCGCCACATCGACCTCATGCTCGCGTTGAAGCGCGCGGGGGCCGTCACGTTCGATTACGGCAACAACCTGCGCGGTCATGCGTTGGCCGCCGGAGCGAAGGACGCCTTCGAGATCCCCGGGTTCATCCCCGAGTACATTCGCCCGCTGTTCTGCGAAGGGCGCGGCCCGTTCCGTTGGGTCGCACTTTCCGGCGACCCGGAAGACATCCGGAAAACCGACGACGTCATCCTCAACGAGTTCTCGCACCTCGAATCGCTTTGCCGCTGGATCCGCCTCGCACGCGAACGCATCGCGTTCCAAGGACTCCCCGCGCGCATCTGCTGGCTCGGCTACGGCGACCGCGCGAAGTTCGGCCTGCGCATCAACGACATGGTGCGCAGCGGCGAACTTTCCGCCCCGATCGTCATCGGTCGCGATCACCTCGACTGCGGATCGGTCGCGTCGCCCAATCGTGAATCCGAAGCGATGAAGGACGGGACCGACGCGGTGTCCGACTGGCCGATCCTCAACGCGCTCATGAATACGGCGGGCGGCGCGACGTGGGTGTCGTTCCACCACGGCGGCGGCGTGGGCATCGGTTATTCCCTCCACGCGGGGCAGGTCATCGTCGCCGACGGCACCGAGGCCGCGGCCCGACGGATCCAACGCGTGCTCACCACCGATCCGGGGATGGGCATCATCCGCCACGCGGATGCGGGCTACGACGACGCCGTCGCGTTTGCGGAGAAAGCGGGCGTTCGTATCCCGATGCGCGAGTCCTGACCTCCGACGGCAAAGACGCCGAACTTTTCTAGAATAGTTTATATACTTTCGTGCCGATAGGACTCCATGACCCGGTCTACCCCCGGTCATGGAGTCGTTCGTGTCGCAGGCCCAGCCTTCTCTTCCCGAGAACCCGCCCGTTCTCCCGCGTCGCAGCGCGGGACGTTGGGCGCTGGGTCTGTGCCTCGCGACGCTCCTTGGCGGCCTGAGCTTGTCGGCGGTATCGCATTCAGCCGCCGAACAAGCTCGGGCGTCGTCAATCCGCCAGGACGCCCTTCTCGCGCGCATCGCACGTCTCGAAGCGCGCCCCGGCACCGCGAATCCGGAGATCCCTTCCGGATATCGCGGCACGCCGGCCACCCTCGCCGCGTCGCGTCCCGCGAACATCGCGTCGCAACCTCCGCGTGAAGGTGCGCCGACCCCGATCGAAGTCGCGACGACGGTGGCCCGCCTGTTCCGCACCGCACGGGATCCGGGCGCTCCGACGCCGGAAGAAGCGTTCCGCGTTCTCGAGTCGACCGTCGAGAAGTCGATCTTCCTCGTCCACTCGACGTTCGTCTACGAGACGAAGGACTTGGACGGCTCGTGGGTACGCCACTCCTCGTCGACCTGGGGAACCGCCTTCGTCGCCCACGGCGATGGTTACCTTTTGACCAACAAGCATCTCGTGGCGCCCTGGAAGTTCGACGGCGAGTTGTGCGCCCTCACGGAATCGGGCGACGCCCGCGTGTTGACGGACACCGCGATCCTCACCGCGTGGCCCGCGGGCACCGAGTGCCTCGACGACAAACGTCAGCCGATTCTCGACACGGGATTCACGACGCTGCGCGGGACGTTGCACCTCGTCGCCGAAGCGCCGGATTCGTTCGCGCTGCGTGCGGGCGACGACGATCGCGCGACGAGCGTGCGCGTCCACGCCCTCGACAACGCGGACCTCGCGGTCCTTCGTATCGACTCGAAGGATTTTCCCGCTTTGCCCCTCGGAACGCTCGGCGAAGAACGTCGCTTGTCGAAACTCACGCCGCTCATGACCGTCGGATTCCCCCGCGGAAACGGCGGCCTCGAAGGCACCAAGGCGGAAACGTCGGTGTCGACGGGCGTCCTCCGCAAGATGGAATCCACGCTCCACGTGACGACTCCGATCGTCGCCGGGAATTCCGGTGGCCCGCTTTTGACGGCGGACGGACGCGTCGTCGGTGTCGCGACGCGCATCTACTCGGAAACGCTCGGCATCGGCATCCGCATCCACCACGCGCGTGCGCTGCTCGAAGAAGCGATGACCGTCGACAAAATCGCGAACGCCGCGAACGTTCCGCCCCCGCGCTCGTCGAAAAAGCGCTGATCAGCGGCGCCAGTGCGCCAGGATCACGGCGACGGCGGCTCCGACGTTCAACGATTCCGTATCCCGTTCCATCGGAATGGTGACGCGTCGCGTTCCGGACGTACCGGGGACGACTCTCGTCCCGGCCCCCTCGTTGCTCGCGAGCAACACGAAATCCGACGCGGGCTTCACCGCCCGGTAATCGTCACCCGCCGCGACATCCGGTACCCACACGAGTTTCGACGTGGCGCGGGCCGCCTCGAGGACGCGATCGAGCGTCGCCTCCGCAACCGGGACGCGCAGGATCGCCCCCGCGGACGCGCGCAACGCACGGATCCCCATCGGGTCCGCGGTGCCGGGCGTCGTCACCACCATCCGCACCCCGAATGCGGCCGCCGTGCGCACGAGCGTCCCGACGTTGCCCGGATCCTGAACGGCTTCCAAAACGAGCACGGGCGCGCGCACCCGCCCGAGATCCTCGATCACGGCACGATCGGGGCGCCGCGCAACCGCGGCGACGCCGGCCGGAGTCTTCTGCTCGACGACTCGGGCGAGATCGTCGTCCGACACTTCGAGGACTTCCGCCTCGGGAGCCTTCATGGCCCACTCTCCCGCGGCGACCGGTCCGACCGCGAGAATCGTCTCCACCAAGCCGAGTTTCGCGGCTTCCTCGACGAGATGCGGACCCTCGAGGCGAATACGTCCCGACGTACGACGTTCGGCGGCATCGTCGAGGGCGCGCCACGCGGCGACACGGGCTTTGGAGAGCCGTTCCATGGAATCACGATAGCGCGCCGGGCGCACGGTGCTAAACCGTTGACGACATGAAGGACTTGTCGAAGCCGATCGAACGTCTCGATAGGACGGTGGCCCCCGAGCAATCGGGGGAACGCCTCGACCACGTCCTCGCCGCCTGGATCACGTGGCGCTCCCGCTCCGATCTGCAAAAGCGGATCCGGGCGGGCACGGTACTCGTCAACGGGAAGCCCGTGAAATCGAGGACCAAGGTCTTCGCCGGGGACGTCATCACCGTCATGGTCGAAAATCCCGGCGCGGACGCGGTCGACCCCGACGGGATTCCCATCGTCGTCCTCCACGAAGAGCCGACGTTCGTGGTGCTCGACAAGCCGCCCGGTGTCGTCATGCACCCCGTCGGCAAGCACGTCTACGACACGCTCATGAACGTGTTGCACGCGCGCTACAAGCGCGACTTCCCCGAACTCGACGTCACCCCGATGGTCGTGCATCGGCTCGACCGCGACACGTCGGGCGTGCTCCTGATCGCGAAGGAAGAGGACGTCCGCAAGCGCCTCGGCGCGGCCTTCGAGGGTCGCGACGTGGAGAAGGAATACCTCGCCCTCGTCTTCGGTCGCATCGACGTGGACACGTTCACGGTGAACCAACCGATCGGGCCGGATCCGCTCGCGGACAACAAGACGAAGATGGCGTGCATTCCCGACGGCCGCGCGTCGTATACGGAATTCGCCGTCGTCGAACGCTTCGCGCGCGCGACGTTGGTGCGTTGTTTCCCGAAGACGGGACGGCAACACCAGATTCGCGTCCACCTCGCGCATACGGGCCACCCGATCCTCGGCGACACGCTCTACGCCGAAGGCCGCGAACCGACCGCCGCGGAACTCGGACTACCGGGATCCCCCGACGCACGCGTCCTCGATCGCCAAGCCCTCCACGCCGCGCGCCTCGTCATTCCCCATCCGACGGGCGACGGTCGTCTCGCCTTCGAATCCCCTCTCGCCGCGGACCTCTCCGCTCTCGTCGATCGCCTCCGCGCCGCCTCGATCTGATCAGGAGTCCGCGAGATGGGTGCGGACGAGGCCCGCATAACGCTCGACGGTCTCGCGCATCATCGCCTTTTCGGAGTCGCGCACCGGACGCACCACTTTCGCGGGGCTTCCCACGGCGAGCATGCCGTCGGGGATCGTCGCGCCGGGCGTGACCACCGCACCGGCGGCGACCAACGCTCCCGCGCCGATGCGGGAACCGGGGAGAAGAATCGCCCCCATGCCGATCAGCGCGCCGTCGCCGACGAACAACCCGTGGACGATCGCCCCGTGCCCGATGGTGACGTTCCGTCCGATCACGACGTTCTCGTCGTGCTGCGGATGGATGCACGCCAGATCCTGCACGTTGGTGCCTTCACCGACGGTGATCGACGCCACATCGCCGCGGATGACGACGCCGTACCAGACGGAAACGTCCTTCATGAGGTGCACGTCACCGACGATCGTGGCGTTGTCCGCGACGAAGGCGTCGCCGAATCGTTCGAGATGGGGCTTGCGCATGGGAGTCCGTCGTCAGACGTTTCGATGCCGCCACGCCTCGTAGAGGATGACGGCGAGATTGTGGGTGCCGTGCGCCGCGATGGACGTCGTCAGGCGCCCGGACCGTTGGGCGACGAAACCGAGAAACAACGATACCGCCATCACGGAAATCCACGTGCCCGGAGGATGCAAGGCTGTGAACACCAGCGACGCGATCACGATCGCCGCCCATCGATAAGCCCCGTACCCCCCGGCGGCGAGCACCCCTTCGAGGCCGCGCTGGAGAAATCCCCGTACGAGACACTCCTCGAAGATCGGCACGGCGATCGTGAGCGCGACGGCACGAATCCAAAAGTCGAAGGTGCCGAACGAACGGACGAGATCGCCGAGCGCTTCTTGGCCGACGTCACCGCCGGGCCCCGATCGCATCACCCATGAATGCAGGGCGAGCAGGGCGGGAAAGACCGTCGCGTAAGCGACGATACCGCGCAGGACGTCCGACGGGCGCACGGGCGAAAGCGCGGCGTCGTCGCGTCCACCGTAGCCCGACCAAGCGATGAGAAAGGCCGCGACGCCGACGTGAGCCGCGAGGATCGTCGTGCCGTCGTAGGCGCCGACGCGCTTCGACCACCAAGTCACGAGTCCCATCAACAGAAGCGCGAGAAAGAACCCGGCGAGAAGCCCCCACGCGCGGTCCGTGGGCACGACGTCTCGGCGGCGGTCCGGAACGCAGCGCGCCGTCACCCAAACGCCCACGGGACCGAGGGCGAGCCCGAGGCCGATGAGAATGTCGTCGGTCATCCGCGAGGCGTCGGGGGTGCCGCGAGCGTCCCGGTCGTCGGCGACGACGGAGACGCGCGACCGCTCTTCGGGATCCGTCCCGCGAGATACGCCGCGCGGCCCGCCTCGCACGAAAGCCCCATGGCGCGCGCCATGAGCACCGGATCCCGCGCGAGCGCCACGGCGGTGTTCAGCAATACTCCGTCGATCCCGAGCTCCATCGCGACCGCGACGTCCGATGCGGTACCGACACCCGCGTCGACGATGACGGGGACACGGCCCGCCACCGCGTCGCGCACCATCGCGATGTTGACGGGATTCAACACACCGAGGCCGGATCCGATCGGCGACCCGGCGGGCATGACGGCGGCGACGCCGACGTCGACGAGGCGTTTCGCGAGGATGGGGTCGTCGGCCATGTAGGCCATCACGACGAACCCCTCGCGCGCCAGTTGCGCGCACGCTTCGAGCGTGCCGACGGGATCGGGCCACAACGTTTCGGGATCGCCCAAGACTTCGAGTTTGACCCAATCGGTGCCGAGCGCTTCACGCCCGAGCCTCGCCGTCCGCACCGCGTCGTCCACCGTGTAGCAACCCGCGGTATTCGGAAGGAGCGCGATCTTCGATCGGTCGATGAAGTCGAGCACGCTCGGCCCGGACGCCCCCGTGAGATCCACGCGTCGCACCGCCACGGTCACCATGTCGGTCCCCGAAGCCTCGTGGCACGCTCTCATTTCAGCGTGCGTGCGGTACTTCCCCGTACCGAGCAGCAGGCGTGAAGCGAACACGCGATCGGCAACCTTCAATGCGGCGTCCATCATCCACCTCCCACGAGCGACACGATTTCGAGCCGATCGCCGTCGGCGAGCGGGACGTCGTCCCACGTCGAGCGCGGAACGACCACACGATTGCGTTCGACGGCGAGCGCCATCGACGGCGGAATCCCCAAAACGCCGAGCAACGTCGACACGGAGAGCCCCGCGTCCACGCGGCGTTCGACGCCGTTCACGTGCAACGTCATGCGTCGGTCTCCGGCTGCGATTCCCGGATGCGTTCGAGCCGATACTGCAGCGCACGTCGCGTGATTCCGAGCGAACGCGCGGTCTTCGACAAGTTGCCGTCGCACCGACGCAGCGCTTCGATGAGAATCGATCGCTCGAGACCGTCGAGCGTGACTTCCCCCGAAAGAAGCGCCTTCAAGGTCTCTTCGAGTGCACCGGGACTTCCGACCACGTCGAGCTCGAGATCCGCGGCGCGGATCTCGTCGGCGCGGCAAAGCACCACCGCACGTTCGACGCAGTTTTCCAATTCGCGCACGTTGCCGGGCCACGGGGCCTTCACCAACGCGTCGAGGGCGTCGTCCGTGAAGCGCAATTGCGGACGTCCGTCGCGCGTCGCGAATCGTCGAAGAAAGGCTTCCGCGAGCAGAGGGATGTCGCTGCGACGGTCGCGAAGCGCGGGCAACCTGAGTTCGATCACATGGAGTCGGTAACGGAGATCTTCGCGGAAGCGACCTTCCGCGACCATCTTCTTCAAATCGCGATGCGTGGCCGCGATGACGCGGACGTCGACTTTGTGCGGACCTTCGCCGCCGAGGGGTTCGACTTCGTGTTCCTGAAGAACGCGCAGGAGTTTCGCCTGAAGATGCAGCGGTATCTCGGCGATTTCGTCGAGGAAGATCGTGCCGCCGGCCGCCAAGTCGAAGCGTCCCTTACGGTCCGACGTCGCTCCGGTGAACGCCCCCTTCCTGTAGCCGAACAACTCCGATTCGAGCAGCGTTTCGGGCATCGCCGCGCAGTTCACGCGCACGTAGGGCCCCGCCTTGCGCGGACTCGTCACGTGGATGAGGCGCGCGAGAAGTTCCTTGCCGGTTCCCGATTCACCCGTCAACAACACCGTCGCGCGGCTTTGCGCCGCTTGAACCGCGCGATTCACGACGTCGCGAAAAATCGGAGCCTTGCCGACGATGTCCGCCGATTCGCCGCCCGTTTCGAGCGTCGTGCGAAGAAGGGCGTTTTCGTTTTCGAGCGTGCGCAGACGCAGCGCCTTCCGCAACTTGATCGCGACCTCGTCGGGATCGACGGGCTTCGACGCGAAATCCGCGATGCCGGCCTTCATCGCCTCGACGGCGGTTTCCATCGTGCCGAACGCGGTCACGATGATCCCGACGATGTCCTTGCGGATCTCGCGCAACGCCAGGAAAAGATCCAATCCCGTCATGCCCGGCATGCGCCAGTCGGTCACGACGGCGTCGGGGATCGCGCGGCGCGCCTCTTCGAGGGCCGCCTCCGGGCGGTGCACCGATCGCGCGTCGAATCCCTCCGAGCGGAGCACTTCCGCGAGCAGATCCGCCTGCGCCGCGTCGTCGTCGACGACCAACACCGATCGCTTCGTGTGGTGGGACGCGGGGCTCATGCGGGAAATCTAGCGGTTCGACCTCCGCCCGAAAACCGACGGGGCAGCACGATACGGAGGTTCAGTCCCGCGTCCGCCCCCGGCGTGGCCGAGAAGGTGCCGCCGTGGCATTCGACGACGGTGCGCACCATCGCGAGCGCGAGTCCCGCGCCGTCACCGCGCGAGGCCGCGATGGGGTCGAGCAACTGCTTGAGCGATACGGCGTCGGGGGACGGCGCCGCGTCGCACACGGCGAGCGCCACCGCGTCGTCGCTCGCGTCGAAACGCAGAGTCACGACGCCGCCGCCCGCACTTTCGGCGCGCTCGGCCGCATGGGTGAGCAAGGCGGACACCGCCTCGCCGAGTTTCTCGCGATCTCCTTCGATGTCCACGCGGACGGGATCGGGAGCACGCACGGTGACTCGCCCATCCGCGTGGTCGGCGCCGGCCGCCTCGGCCCTTTCGCCGACGAGGAAGCCGAAATCGAACGTGTCGATCGCGAGATCCCCCACGCGGGTGAAGCGCACGAACGAATCCGCGACCGTGCGGATCTTCCCGACTTCCTTGGCGATGCGGGCGAAGTCGCGTTCCCTGGGATCGGTTTCACCGCGCTTCAAGGCGCGTTCGATGACCTGCACCGAAAGGTGGATCGCGTTCAGCGGATTGCGGATTTCGTGAGCCAATCCGGCGGCCACTTCCCCGATCGCCCGCAGGCGCACGAAGCGCTCGCGCGATCGCGCCTCCGTTTCCAGTCCCGATTCGCGTACGAGATACGCCGTGACGGCGAGCGCGTAGACGAGGAGCGCGAGAACGCACGCCGCGAAGATGACGAAGCCGTTGAAGCCGTCCCAAAGGGCGCTGCCGTCGTCGAACGACAGGTGGGCGACCGCCGTGACGGCCTCCGGGTCGTCCCCGGAACGTGGGAGGCGGAACCACACCGTCGCCGGGACCTGCTTCCCTTCCCGGGGCTGAAGGGCGACGCCGACCTCGGGGCCGAGGGCCCCCGGGGGCACCGGA
>CAIWVZ010000225.1 GCA_903916245.1 uncultured Planctomycetota bacterium
ATCCCCGCTACTTCTCCTACCTCAACCTCTTCACGTTCTTCATGACCATCCTCGTGATGGCCGGAGATCTCGTGCTCCTGTTCGTGGGGTGGGAAGGCGTCGGCCTCGCGTCCTATCTGCTCATCGGGTTCTGGTGGAGCGACGCCGAGAAGGCCAAAGCCGGGATGAAGGCGTTCGTCGTGAATCGCGTCGGCGACGCGTTCTTCATGGTGGGCGCGTTCCTCCTTTGGCGTGCGGTGGGATCGCTCGACCTGAAAGTGATCCGCGGATTCATCGAATCTCCGGAAGGCGCCGCCAAGCTCCTCGCTCCGGCGGGAATGTTCGGCCTGTCGCTCGCTTCCGGCATCGCGCTCCTTCTGTTCATGGGGGCGACGGGCAAGTCGGCGCAGATCCCGCTCTACGTGTGGTTGCCGGACGCCATGGCCGGTCCGACGCCGGTCTCGGCGCTCATTCACGCCGCGACGATGGTTACGGCGGGGATCTATCTCGCGGCGCGACTGAACGGGTTGTTCGCCCTCGCGCCGGACGCCGGCGCGGTGGTGCTCGTCGTCGCCTCCGCCACCTGTCTTTTGGCCGCCTCGATGGCGTTGGTCCAAACCGACATCAAGAAGGTGCTCGCGTATTCGACGGTGTCGCAACTCGGATACATGTTCATCGGCGTCGGCGCCGGTGCCTACGACGCGGGGGTCTTTCACCTCGTGACCCACGCCTTCTTCAAGGCGTGCCTGTTCCTCGGCGCCGGATCGGTGATTCACGCGCTGCACCACGAACAGGATCTCCGTCGCATGGGCGGCTTGCGGTCGAAATGCCCGACGACCTTCCGCACCATGTTGATCGCGGGCCTGTCGATGGCGGGCGTCGCCCCGCTCGCGGGATTCGTTTCGAAGGACGAGATCCTTTGGAAGGCGTGGGAGCACGGGGGAGTCGGTCGCCTCGCATGGCTCTTGGGCTCGATCGCGGCGCTGTGCACCGCGTTCTACACGGGGCGTTTGCTCCTCATGGCCTTCGGCGGAGACTACCGCGGCGAAACGCCCAAACATGAACACGGCCATGGTCACGACGATCACGGCCATCACGCGGTCGCCTACAACGACATCCATGAATCGCCGAAGGCGATGACGTTGCCGTTGGTGCTGCTGGCGCTCGGCGCGGCGTTCCTCGGGTTCATCGGTTGGCCCCACGTCCTCGGTGGGCACAACATGTTCGGTCAGTGGCTCGCTCCCGTCATGATGAAACTGCCCGAGTCGGCGAAGGCCGTCGTGGGGGGGCATGCGGGTCATGGAGCCTTGCACGCCGAATGGGCGCTCATGGGCATGGCGGTGATGATCGCCTTCGTGGGGCTCGGAATCGCGTGGAAGTTCTACACGCGGGATCGTTCGCTGCCCGGAAAGATGGTGGCGCGCTTCCCGAACCTCACCGAGCGGCTCACGTCGCTTTGGGGAGTCGATGCGTTCTACGAAGAGCGCATCGTGAAGCCGCTCCGCAACCTCGCGGAGAACACCCTTCTCGGCAAGATCGAGACGGGAGTGATCGAAGGTGTCGTCAACGGTTCCGCGTCGGTCGCGCGGCGCCTCGCTTCCGGTCTGCGCGTGTTGCAGGACGGATCGATTCAGACCTATCTCACGTGGATGGTGGCGGGCACCTTGCTTCTGCTCCTCCTGCTCCTCGGCTGATCCGCCATGATGCTCCACATCGCCACGTACCTGCCCGCCTTCTTCGCCCTGTTGCTCCTCGGTGTCCGCAAGGACAACCGCGGAGTCGTGACGGCGATCGGCGTGGTCGCGACGCTTTCGACCCTCGCCGCGACGGTCGCCCTCGCGCTCGGATTCGAGCGTGGCGCCGACGGCTACGCCTACGCGTCGACGTCGACCTGGTTGCCGACCCTCGGTGCCCGCTACGCGGTCGCCGTCGACGGTATCTCGCTCGCGTTGCTTCTGCTCATCGGATGCCTCGCGCCTTTGACCTACCTCGCGTCGACGTCGTCGATCGAAGATCGTTTCCGCGACTTCACGTTTTGGTTCCTTCTCCTGCAGACGTTCATGATGGGCGCGGTCACGGCCCGCGACCTCTTCCTGTTCTTCCTGTGGTGGGAACTTCTCCTCCTTCCGATGCTGTTCCTGATCGGACGTTGGGGCGGTAAGAACCGCCACTACGCGGCGCTCAAGTTCTTCATCTACACGATGGTGGGATCGCTTCCGATGTTGGCCGCGCTCCTGTGGCTCCACGGCAAAGCGCGCACCGATCTCGGCACCGCGACGTTCCTCGTCTCCGACTTCCTGAAGCTCGATCTGACGGTCGAACAGCAGGTGTGGTGCTTCCTCGGGTTCGCGGCGTCCTTCGCGATCAAGGTGCCCCTCTTCCCGGTGCATTCGTGGTTGCCCGACGCGCACACGGAAGCGCCGACCCCGGGTTCCATCGCGCTCGCGGGCGTGTTGCTGAAACTCGGCGGCTACGGATTCCTCGTCTTCGCGTTGCCCCTGTTCCCGGTGGCCGCGAAACTGTGCGCGCCCACGCTCCTCACGCTTTCGGTGATCGGGGTGATCTACGGCGCGCTCGTCGCGATGGTCCAGAAGGATCTCAAGCGGCTCGTAGCGTTCTCGTCCGTCTCCCACATGGGAATCGTGACGATGGGGCTGTTCGCCCTGAACGAGACGGGCATGACGGGCTCCATCGTGCAGATGGTCGCCCACGGCGTGTCGACGGGAGCCTTGTTCCTTCTCGTCGGCTACCTGTACGAGCGGCGCCACACGCGTCTTCTCGAGAAGTTCGGGGGAGTGGCGAAGGCGATGCCCGTCTTCGCGACGATCTTCCTCGCAGTGGCCTTTTCGTCGATCGCCCTCCCGGGCACCAACGGATTCATCGGCGAGTTCATGATTCTGCTCGGCACGTGGCAAGCGTCTCCGTGGCACACCGTGTTCGCCGTGACCGGCGCCATCCTCGGTGCCTGGTATCTGCTCGGTGCGGTGAAGCAGGTGTTCTTCGGCGAAGCCCACCTCGCGGAAAACCGTGTGCTCGAAGACGTGACGCGTCGCGAGATCCTTCTCGCCGCGCCGTTCCTCGTGGCCATCATCTGGTTCGGGGTGTATCCGAAGCCGCTCATCGATTTGGTCAAGCCCGAGTGCGCCCGCCTCGAGGCCCACGTCGCGAAGGCCGTATCCGCCCACGCGGCGACGAAGGGGGATTGATCCATGTCCGACCTTTCGCTCGCAATGCCGGTGATCCTGCTCACGACGGGCGCGATCGCGGTCTTGTTGCTGTTCTCGAAGAAGCGTGAAGGCGCGAATCCGTATCCGCCCGCGGTCGGTGCCGCGACGGCGGCGGCGGCGCTCGTGTCGTTGCAGATCACTCTCGGAAAACTGACCTCCGCCGCCGGCGCGACGTCGTCGACGGGGCTCGGCGGTTTTGTGACCATCGACCGCTTCGGGGTCGCCGCCGCGACCATCTGTCTCGTGGCGACGCTGTTGACGGCGCTTCTCGCCACGGACTGGTTGAAGAAGGCCGACGCCAACCACCCCGAGTTCATCCCGGTCCTTCTGATCGCCGCGGCCGGCATGGTCGTGATGACGACGACCGGGAACCTCGTCGGGATGTTCCTCGGCATCGAGATCATGTCCGTCTCGCTCTACATCCTGTCCGCGTTCCGTCGCGGCAACCTCCGATCCATCGAATCGGGCCTCAAGTACTTCCTCGCGGGAGCCTTCGCGTCGGGCTTGTTCCTGATGGGTATCGCGCTCAACTACGGTGTATCGGGCGGCTTCGACATGGCGAGCCTCGCGACCGCGTCGGCCTCCGGGACGATGGTGTCGAAGGTCGCGCTGATCCTTCTGCTCTGCGGCTTCGCCTTCAAACTTTCGCTCGCCCCGTTCCATCAGTGGGCCGCGGACGTCTACGAAGGCGCTCCGACGCCCGTCACCGGATTCATGTCGACGGCCGTGAAGGTCGCCGGTTTCACCGCGTTCACGCGCATCGTGCTCGCGCTCTCGGGGACCGGTGGTTCGTGGCTGTCCGGCGCGATGGTGTGGCTCGCCCTGTTGACGATGATCGTCGGCAACCTCGGCGCGCTCGCGCAGACCTCGGTCAAGCGCATGCTGGCCTATTCGAGCATCGGCCACGCGGGATATTTGATGATGGCTCCCATCGTGGTGTTGTCCTACAACGCCGCGTCCCCGAACCTCGGGGTGGAAAGCCGGGCGATCTTCCTGTCAACGGACGCGATGATCTTCTATCTCGCCGCCTACGCACTGACGAACCTGCTCGCCTTCGGTTCCCTCGCGTTCATCGAGAGCCGCGAAGGGAAGGGTCTCGACATGGATGCGATCGGTGGGCTCCGTTGGCGCCACCCTGTCGCCGCCGTCGGACTACTCATCGCGATGCTTTCGTTGGCGGGTGTGCCTCCCACCGCGGGGTTCCTCGGCAAGTTCCGGCTCTTCGGAGCGGTGCTCGACCGGGCTTCGGTGACCGGAGAGACCGCCTTCTACGCGCTGATCGCCGTGGCCGTCCTGACGTCGCTCGTGTCCCTCGGCTACTACCTTAGGGTCATCATGCGGATGACCATGCACGAGCCCGAAGGCGAGACTCCCGCTTTGCCGCCGTTCTCGCCCGCCTGGAGGGTGCTGATCGCGGTGCTCGTCGTGGCGATCATCGTCCTCGGTTTCGCGCCGTCGTTCCTCGGTGGTGGGGTCGAAGGCGTGATGTCCTTCCTCCGCACGGGGATCTAGGGGTAAGATCCCGGCTATGACCCTGCTCAGCCTCTTTGCGACCGTCATCGGCCTCACGCTGTGGCTCGGAGCGGCGGTGTTCCTCAACATCTTCGTCGGTCCGGAGGCCCGCCATAGGCTCGGACCGGCGCGCGGCAGCGAGCTCCTCGGCGAAGTCACCCGCAAGTTCCACTGGCTCTCGTACGGGTGCGGCGCCCTGATGTTGATCGGCGCTCTCGGCGCTCTTCCGATCGAATCGAAGCGGCTGAATACGATCGCGTTCATGGCGTGCACGGGCGTGGCCTTCGGACTGTCGCTCTATGCCGGCACGGTGATCGAGCCGCGTATCCGGTCGTTGCGTGAACTGCTCGAGCACACCGCGGGTTCCGAAGAGAACATCGAGATTCGCGATCGCTTCGATCATGCCCATCGGGTCGGTTCCTTCGTCAACGGATTGTCGGTCGCCATTCTGATCGGCGCGGCGCTCGCCTTGAGCGCGATGACGAACCCGGTCTGATCCGGGGAGGGTGCACGTCGGCCGAGTCGCCGACGCGGCAGCGGAGTTTCTCCGATCGCGAGAGACGATCGCGATAAGGGCGGCGTCTTACGGGCGGAGATGCCGATGCGCACCCGCCTACCCATCCTCGCTCTCGTCGTCGCGTCCGCGGCGCTTCTTCTCGTGGTTTCGGGCGTCCTCGCTCCGGAATCGGCTCCTGTCCGAGAAGCGCCGCCCGTGCTTGTCGTCCCGCAGGTGGAAGCGTCGCCGCGCCCTGTCGCGACTTCGACGATCACCGCCGTGCGGGCGTCCTCGCGTTCGACGTCCATGCAGGTGCGTCGCGGCGTACGGGGGCGCGTGCGCTCCTCGCGGGCCCCTTCCGGGGACGCGGTTCGCGAGGGCGCCTGTCTCGTGCGTGCCGACGGTATCGCCCGCTCTCGGTCGCTGACCACGTACGAGGTAGGTCTCGGCGGTGAAGTCCGGCTGTCGGCGGACGGAGCCTTCGATCTTCCGCTGGCCCCCGGACTCTGGCGCGTCGTCATCATTCATTTCCCGTTGCCGGAAGGCGAACCGCATCTCGTCGAAGTGTGGAATACCACGGAGACGATCGCGGCCGACGCGACGGACTCCGTGGATCTCGGCGTCGTGCACCTGCCGGAATCCGTCATTCGAGGCACCGTGCGTCGACCTGACGGCGGCATCATCGACGTGCCGATCGACGGCTCCACCAGCGTGCGCGTGACCTATTCCGATCAGTACGTCGCAGACGACGGTGCGTTGCTCGGCGCCGACTTCTTCGTCCCCGCCGACCCGGAGGGGCGATTCGCGATCGCATGGGGACGTTCCGGAGGGACGCCCGTGGTCGGGGTGCTGCGGGCCTCGTTCGGGCGCGCGCACACGGAACGACGTCAGGTCATGCCCGGGGATCTCTGCAGTCTCATTCTCGACGTCGACGCGATCCCCCCTCGGCTCGATGTCGTGACGACGCTCATGGTTGCCGAGGACGAGGGAACGCTGAGGTTGTGGACAGACGCGTGGGAGCGTCCCGTCACGGTTCCCGTGGCCGAACTTCGGGCGAACGCGGACGGGTTGCGCACCTTCACGCTGCGTACGCCACCCCGCGTCCCGCTGCACTACGAATGGACGCGCCGAGAGTCGGATGGGACGTGGCGGGTGGCGGAAGGCACGTTGACCACCGCCGCCGACGGTCTGCCGCTCATAGTCGAGCCCGTTTGGACTTCGGCGCGTGCGGTGGTCGGGCGCGCGGACGGCGGACGCATGCGTCGCGGGCGTGCGTTGCCGGGGGGGCGCGTCGTCGTTCTCGATGAAACTTCGGTGGGGGAGGACGGCTGGTTTCGCTTCGACGGCGTGACGCGCGAGGAGTGTCTCCTCGTCGGGGCCGCGGGGCGTTTGCAGATACCCGCTTCGGAGGCCGCGTCGACCGACGTCGGTGATCTTCGAGGCCTTTCAGGAGGTGCGAAATGAGGCGTTTTACCGGAATCTTGTTCGTGGTGCTCGCGTGGTCGGCATTCCACTCCGTACACGCTCAGAAGCCCGCGTGTACCTATTCGCAGAACATCGTCGTGCATGACTGTCGGCGTCAATCCTCGATCCCTTCCGGAGGTGTCACCACGGTCGTGACGAACGGTGCCTGGTGGGCACTGGCACTCGCGTTCGGCGGAAACGGCTACACGCCGACCTTCGTCCATGCGTGCGCGGGAGGTTTCGATCAAACCGTGACTCATCATGCGGTGCCGGAGTGCCTTCCCGTGACGTTCGTCTCCGAATGTCGTTTGGATTCTTCGGTCGAAGCCTCGGTCGGTGGAAACCCCGGCGACAACGCCGAAGTCGTCGTGGCGGCCGCCGCGGATGGTTTGGTCCTTCCTCCGGTTGCGATCGCCATCGGGGCACGAGCGGCGGGGGTTGCACAGCCTCCGGCGTCGTACTCCTTTTCGATCAACGGCGTGACGCCGAGCGTGAGCGTCTATTTCCCGGGGACGAGCGTGCCCCCGCCGACGAGTGATTCGAACGCAACCTCGGCATTCGTCGTCGGAACGATGGTCACCGAGTTCGAGCGCATCGGTGGATCCGCGGAGGCCCGTGCGCGCGCGATGGCGGGCGCATGGTCGAAGGTCTCCGCGGAATGCACGCACTCACAGGTGCGGACCGAGGTCAGTTCCGGGTGTCCGATTCACGGGACGCAGATCGTGTCCCGGCATGAAGCACGGATGCCCTGATCACCCGCTCCAGGACCCGTAGTCCTGAACGGCGAGCTTCTCGAGGTCGGGGGATCGATACATGCCGCGATCCCACCGACCCTTGAGCGGGAGAATGGACCGCAGCATGGTGAGACCGTGCTTCACCGTGCTGACGGAGGAAGGACCGTGGTGGCGCAGTCTCACGGGGATGCGCTTGATTTCCAAGTTGTATTTCAGCGCAACGTAAAGGGCTTCGACGTCCCCCGCGAACCCGTCTTCGCGAAGCACGGGAAAAAGTGCGCGAGCGACATCGCCTCGGAACGCTTTGAGGCCGCACTGCGTGTCGAAAAGTCCACCCGTGACGATGAGTCGGATGGCGACCGCGAAGAGGCTCGTTGCGAAGCGCCGAGAGACGCCGAGTGTTTCGGCGTAACTCGACCCTTCCAAGGTTCGGTCGCCGATGGCGAGATGGAAGCCGCGATCGCGGACCAACGACACCATGTACGGGATCGCGGCGAGGTCGTAGGGGATGTCGGCGTCCGTGAAGATGCAGACTTTGCCACGCGTGCGCTTCATGCCTTCGCGGATGGCCCCGAACTTGCCCGAATGGGGGACGTCGGTGATCGGTCGGAGCCCCTTCATCGAAATCCCGTTGAGAACCTCGGCCGTACGGTCGGGACTGCCGTCGTCGACGGGGAGGATCTCGTAGGTGAGCCCGGATTGCTCCAGGAAGCGACCGAGGAACGCCAACCGGTCCTTCACGAAGGACTCGCCCTTCCAAATCGGAATGACGAGAGAAAGGTCGGGAGCGGACGCGTCCATATCCCGAAGTCTACGGCAGGACTAGCGCTTCGTGCAGATCGCGGCGAGGAGATTCCCGAAGGGGAGATCCACTTTGCGTTCCCACACCGCGATGGTGTCGGCGACCTTGAAGCCCAAAACGGCGGTGAAGGGCGAGAAGGTCGAAACCGTCCGCATGCGCTCGATTTCGAGTCCGGCCTTTCCGATCGTCGAAGACAGCGACCCGCGCGTGTAGTGGGTGACGTGTTGGTCGGCTTCCATCCGTGCCGTAGGGCCGACTCGGTCCGTCAACCACTCGATGAACGGCCACGTCCCTCGATAGTTCGGAGTTGTGACGAGAAGCTTGCCGCCCGGTTTCAGCAGACGGCCGAGCGACGTCATCAATGCCTCTCCCTGTGCCGCGTAGATGTGCTCGAGGACTTCGAGACACACGATGCGATCGAACGACCCTTCCGGCAGCCTGAGTTCGTCGACGAGTCCCAAACGAAACTCGAGATTGTCCGAGCCGAAAGTGGCGCGCCCGTAGTTGATCGCGTCCTTGTTCCCGTCGATGGCGAGCACGCGGGCTCCGCGTTTCGCCATCGCATCCGCGATGACGCCCGACCCGCAGCCCACATCGAGCACGCGTTGCCCCTCGGTGACCGGAAAATACCAATCGAGCATCGACCTCTTCTCGAGGTGCCACTGCCGTTGGATGTTCGGCCCCTGCGTGATGGCGCGATGCTGGTAATCGCCGGGGATACGGATGGTATCGCCGACGCGGCGCTCGCGGTCGTTGGGAGATGAGGAAGCGGTCAACGGCTCGTCGATCGGATTGAGGAAGTACGGGTCGTGGCAAGGGATCGCCCACCCGCGGTCCTCAGTGTAAGCGGAATCCGGACGCCTTGCCCCGCGTGAGGAATCGAGCGGGGGAGTTCCGGATTTGGGTTGAGCCGCCTTCATGGGATTTCTATCCTCCATCCTAGGGTGCGGCTCGGTCGCGAGTCGGGAAAAACGGGGAAATCATGAAGAAGATCGGAATCATGCACGGCCGTGAACGGACCTTTCCGGAGGCCTTTATCGCGGCGGTGAACGCACGCTCCGAAAAGGACGGCGTTTGTGCGGAAGAGCTCAGCCTCGGTGCCGTAAAGGTGGGCGAGCCGATCGGATTCGACGTGATCGTCGATCGCATCTCCCACGAGGTCCCCTTTTATCAGTTGGTGTTGAAACAGGCGGCCCTCGAAGGTTGCCGCGTCATCAACAACCCCTTCTGGAAACTCGCCGACGACAAGTTCCTCGGCACGGCACTCGTCGCGAAGCTCGGCGTCCCCGTTCCGAAGACCGTGGCGCTTCCGAACCGCGAATACGTGCCCGACATCTCATCCGCGAGTCTCGGCAACATGAAACTCGTGGATTGGGAAGGTGTCGTCGCCTACACGGGTCTTCCGTGCTTCATGAAGCCCGCGGTCGGAGGTGGTTGGAAGAACGTTTCGCGCAACACGTCGGTCGACGAACTGATCACGAACTACAACGCTTCCGGCCAACTGCCGATGATCGTGCAGGAGGGCATCACATGGGAGGCCTACTACCGCCTCATCGTGATCGGTAAAGAGCACGTGTACGTCAACGCGTGGGATCCGACGAAGCCTCACCAAGAACGCTACACGGGCGCGAACTTCCCGATGCCGGAGAAGCTTGTCGCGCGCATGAAGGACCTCGCGGTCAAGATGTGCACCGCCCTCGGCTACGAGATGAACACGGTCGAATTCGCCGTGCGCGACGGCGAGCCCTACGCCATCGACTTCATGAACTGCGCTCCCGACTTCGACGCCAAGAGCCTGACCCCCGAGGCGTTCGAATGGGTGGTCAAGACCATGGCGGACTACACCGTGAAACTCGCGACCGGGAAGAAGAAGACGAAGGCGCCGAAGCCTTCGGCGGTCGGACTCGTCGACGCGTGAACGGCTCTTCGGCCGCGCAGGTCGCCGCCTTCTGGCGTGCATCGCTGACCCCTGAGAGCGTCGAGGCGATGGCGGACGGGATGCGGCGTACGCGTCTCGTGTTCGGTGACCGACCGATTTGTCGGGTTCTTGCACCGCTGTTTCTCGATGCGGCGGTGGCCGACCGCATCACGCGTGACGCTCGTGAGGTCGCAGCCGCGTTTCGTGCCGTCCGACGTGCCGTCGAACCCGGTGGAGCCTTCCAATCGCTCCTCGGTATTCCGCCTGAAGAAGAGGAGTTGCTGGCCTGCGATCGGCAGGGCATGGAGCCCGATCAGATCGCACGGATCGACGGTTTCGTCGATGACGCGGGCGCGTGGAAGACGATCGAGTACAACGCCGAGAGCCCCGGAGGCATCGCCTTCGGTGACACGCTGACGTCGATTTTTCTCGACACTCCCGTCGGAAGAGCCGCCTCGGCGCGTTGGCGGTTCCGGCGGTTCGACGGACTGTTGCGCACCCTGAACGTCCTCAAGTCGGCGCATCGGCGTCGCCTCGGTCTCGATCCGTCCGCCGCCTGTGCGCCGACCATCGCGGTCGTCGATTGGGCGTCGGCACCGACGCGGCGTGAATTCGAGATCTGTGCCGAACGCTTCACCGCGGAAGGGTGTCCCGCTTTCGTGACCCAACCGTCCGATCTCGTGTTCGACGGCGCGTCGCTGAAGGACACGAGCGGTCGTCGCATCGACGTCGTGTACAAGCGCGTCCTCGTGAAGGATCTCGTTCGTCATGGAGGGGCGGCTCATCCGTTGGCACGCGCCTTGGCGGCGGGGAAGGTGGCGGTGGCCTCGGGATTCGGCGTCCACCGTCTCTATCGCAAGGAGGGCTATGCGCTCCTTCATCGCCCCGACGTGGTCGCCGGGCTTCCCGAGGACATCCGTCGCACCGTCGAGCGGTGTGTACCGTGGTCGGCGTTGTGGGGAGGACCGCACGACGGCGCCGATGCGCCCGTCCTCCGTGCGCGCGCGCTTCGCGACCGTGAGCGGTTGGTGTTGAAGCCGACCGACGACTACGGCGGGCACGGTGTCGTCCTCGGTTGGCTCGTAACGCCTTCCGAATGGGAGGCCGCCTTGGACCGCGCGCGTTCCGGGCCGCATCTCCTGCAGACACGGGTCGCGATCCCGTCCGCCGGGTGGCCGATGGTGGAAGACGGAGTGACCGTCGAACGGCGGTTCCACGCCGACGTGAACCCCTACATTTGGGGTGGGGTCGACGCGGAGGGCTTCGGGGCGCGTCTGGCTCCCGGTGAGCTGCTGAACGTGACGGCGGGCGGGGGATCCGCGGTGCCCGTTTTCGTGGTCGAGGACGCTACGTCCCCCGCACGCGTCTAGACGATGCCGGAAAGGCCCCCGCGGTGGTGCGGACGGGCCTTACCGGGGAAGATGCCTGCGGCTTCCGGGGGCGGTGAACGCGCCGCCCCCGCGAACCGTACTTTCCAAAGATGCCCGTCGCCCTGTTCCACCTCCTCCTCGTCGTCGTGACGCTCGTCGCCGGTCTCGGCGCGCAGGACAGCCGTCCGGCGTGGCGGGATCGCGCCGATCGAGAGCGCCGCGATATCGAAGAACGTCACCGCATCGCGTCGGAAATTCTCGCATCTGAAGAAGATCGTCTCGCCGCGCTGCTCGCCGGTTTGGAAGCGCGGAAGGCCGAGGCGGAAATCCGCATGAACGCCCTGCGGTCCGAACTGGCGCGCCAAGCGTCGGTGCGCGCGGGGCTCGATGCGCGTCGCAGCGCCGCGAAGGCGGCCGCCGCGGATCTCGACGCACGCGCTTTGCGAGCGGCCGACGCGTTGCGACGCCACGTGGCGTTCGCTTCCGGCGCGATGGCGGACACCATCGCCAAGGAACTCGGGCGCATCGGCGACACCGCGTCTCCGGTCGCGCGTCGCCTCGCCGAAGTCGCGGGGCTCACCGAACGCTACCTCCTCGACCTCCGCACGATTTCCGTCAGCCCCACCGCCCGCAACGGGGTGCCCGGTTCGACATTGCGACTCGGTGGTCTCGGAACGTGGTGGATCCCCGAGACGGGCGCCGCCGTCGCCGCCGACGACAAAGTCCTCGATCTTCCCGCGACCTCGGCGCTTCGCGACCTCGCACGTCGTGCAGCCCGAATCGAGGCTCCCGGGGTCGTGCGTCTTCCGCGAGGGGTCCTGCCGTGAACCTATCGCGAACCCTCGCCGTGGTGGCTCTCGCGGTCGCCACCGTGTTCGCCCAAGTCGGCGATGAAGCGGAGCAGCGTCGCGTCGCCGCCGAACTCGACGCCCTTCGTACCTCGCATGCCACGGATCTCGCGGCACGTCGCGCACGGATCGATGTCTTGCGTCGATCCATCGCCGAAAACGCCCCGACGGTCGATGCGATTGAAAAGTCCGTCGTCGAAGCCTCGGCGG
>CAIWVZ010000226.1 GCA_903916245.1 uncultured Planctomycetota bacterium
CGACGCCGCCGTTTCCGAAGTCGGAAGCGACGGCGTGCGGGGCGCCCGGTCGTGCGTCACGACCCGCGGACGAGGCTGCGGCGAATCGCGATCTGCTCGGCGGTTGCCGCGGGATTCGGCTCGATCGTCAGCGAACGCACCGCCGCTTGCGCGGCGACCAGTTTCACCGATATTTCGGTGTCCTTCCGTTTGGCGCGAATGTCCGCCGCATCCCCCGCCCGGAGCGCCGCGAGGACACGGCGCGCTTCGTCGCGCCCCCCGATCGGGGTGCCGTTCACCGCCAAGAGGACGTCGCCGCTGTGGAGCCCGGCCCGATGGATCGGCGACGCTTCGCCGATGCCTTCGAGAATCGCTTCACTTGGACCGCGACGGACGCGCACGCGGCCCAAGTCGGTGGCCGCCTCGACGACGACGCTCACGGTCTGCTCCTTGCCGTCGCGAAGCACGACGAAGGGTACCTTCGCGCCGACGGCCATGCCCGCGAGCAACCGACGCACGGCGTTCGCCGACTGCACCTTCGTACCGCCGACTTCCTTCAGGACGTCGCCCGTACGGAGTCCCGAACGATGCAGAGCGGATCCGTCGAGCACGGTGATCTTCACCGCGCCTTCGACCACTTCGGCATCCAGCACGGTCGCGGGGGGCGTACTCGTTTTGTACTCGGCCTTCACGCCCATGTGCGCGAGATGCTTCGGCCAGTCGACTTCCTGCGCGGCCGACACATGGCGAAGGAAAAAGTCGTGGAGATCGACGCCGGTGGATTCGAGGATGCCGAGGACCACATCCTCCGACATGAATCCCTGTTTACCCGAGAACTTGTCGTAGAGATGGCGCATCGCGTCGTCGAGCGACTTCGCGTTCTTCGTGCGATGGCGAATCTCGAGATCGATGGCGAGGCCGAGCACTTGGCCCTGCTGGTAGTAGCTGAGCGGCCCCGCGAGATAGGGCCCGTCCCAAACGGTCCACGACGTCTCTTCCGGAGAGAGCACGCGGCTCGCTTCGTTTTGCGAGAACGACATGATGGACGAGGCGAAGGCGTCGATGAACCCGGCTTCGTCGATCAACCCGGCCCGCGCGAGCATCACCTGCGTGTAGTAGTCGGTGAATCCTTCGGAAATCCACAGCGACTTCGTGCGGACGGGGCCGTCGTAATCGAACGGACCGAGAGTTTTCGGACGCAAACGCTTCACGTTCCACGCGTGGAACAGTTCGTGAGCCGTCACGCCCTGATGCGCCGCCGGGTTCGTCGCGAGTGCGGTCGGATTGATGCCGATCGTCGTCGACGTCAGGTGCTCGAGACCGCCGCCGCCACCGCCGCTGAACAGATAGGTGTAGTGGTCGAAGGGAACACCGCGCCACATCTTGGCCTGCGTTTCGGTGATCCGACGGCAGACTTCGGCGAAGGCGTCCATGTCGAACTCGGGCTTGCGTCCCCCCATCTCGACCGCGACGCGCACCGGTACGCCTTCGACGAAGAACGACCGCGTTTCCAGTTTGCCCATCAGGATCGGGCAATCGAGCAACCAATCGGTGTCCTTCGCGACGAACACGTTGGGTTCGAAGGTGGATTCGAGGCCCGTCGCCACCGTCCAACCGTTCGGCACCTTCACGGTGACGTGCGCCGAAAGGTCCTTGCGATCGCGCCAGTAGAGCCACGTCCGCGGACCGTCGAGCAACGCACCCGTCTTCGTGAGGTACGACCGGTTGTTCCGAGCCTTGCCCGGAGCTTTGAGGTCCCACGAAAGCGTCACGTGCGGGCGGCCTCCGGCGGAGAACATCCACGTGAGGTCGCCTTCCTTCGACACGGGAAGTTCCGCACCGTCCGGAGCGGTCGCCTTCACATTGACGATGTTCTGCGACTGATTCAGAAGCCGATACGACCCCGGCGCCCATGCGGCGACCGAGAACCGCAAGAGGTCGCGATCGGGATGGCGGATATCCACCTTGCACCGATAGGCGGTGTCGTCCCCTTCCTTGACTTCGACGGTGTAGTGCAGCCGCGCCCCCTGTCCGAG
>CAIWVZ010000227.1 GCA_903916245.1 uncultured Planctomycetota bacterium
CGGTAGCCAGAAGCAGGCCTTGGAACTCATCGAGTGGGCTCCGGTCGGTCAGGTCTCCACCGCGACCACCTACCCCTCGTATCAGATCTGGGCGGGCCTCACGAGCACCGTCGCCCCGCTGAACACGGCATGTACGGCCGCGTGCGGTCTCGGTGCGGCGTTCCTCTCGAACTACACGCTCGAACCGTTCCAAAAGTCCGCTCCGATCGCCGAAGTCATCACCACGCAGTGCGCCGCGGCCGTGACCGGTTTCACTCCGAAGCGCGTGCGCGTCGGCGGCCCGCTCGCGTACCAGACGGGTGCGCAGTTCACCCAGTTCGTGCCGTTCCCGCTGCTTTCGCCTCCGTTCGACTACGCGACGGCGGCCGGTGTGGCGTCGAACACGGTCAACCTCGTGTTCGAACAGAACATCGAACCGGGTACCCAGGCCCCGAACTTCAACCGTTACCGCTCGTCGGCGGGCACCAACGGCCAGTTGCGCCGCATCGTGGCGCGTCCGGTCTCGCTCGCCACCGCGGCGGGGCAACTGTGCCCGATCAACGACGCGGCGGGCTACGACGTCTACCGTGCCCGTTTCACCTTCGTGGCGCGCGTCTCGTCGGCCCGTTCGATCTGGTACGACACCGGTCAGTCGAACCCGACCTACTCGGCCTTCCTGCTCAACCCGCAGGCGGACCAGCAGCCGGCGGGGACTTCGTCCGTGTGGGACCTCGAGGGAACCGACGTTCTGAACCCGACCCCGACCTCGACGGTGCAGGGCAACGGGCAGATCGTCAACGCGGCGGGTGTCCTCAACACCAACGTGCTGACCCAGAACGGCCCCGGCGTCGGTATCGCGAACCTGCGCTACTTCCGCTTCAAGGTCGAGATGACCAACAACACGGTCACGAACGCGTTGCCTCTCTACAACTCGTTCGTCATGGCCTACACCTTCTGATTCGGAAGGACGGTCCCGCTCCGGCGGGACCCCATCGCCCCGCCCCGGGACCCCGCGGCGGGGCGATCGTGTTTTCCGGGGGCTTCGGCGGGTCGGAAAGCCCGTGGAAGCGTTTGCGGGGCCGCGGCGCGAAGGCTACGATCCGAACGACGCAGGACGGTCCGTGGGCATCCCGGGCGGGATGACCCTTCACCAGGGCGGTCGGCCGGCTCTGCGATGCGAACCTTCGATCCGGGTAGCTCCCGGATCGGTCGGGGACGCGCGTGCAAGATCCAAGAATCGCCGTGATGCTCGGCTTCCTCGCCGCGGGGGGAGCGTGCGTCGGATCATTCCTGAACGTGGTGGCCTATAGGCTTCCACGCAGGTGCATGTCCGTCTCGAAGCCCCGGTCGCGTTGCCCAAAGTGCACATCGCTCATCGGATGGCGCGACAACATTCCGGTCGTCTCGTGGCTGCTTCTGCGGGGACGCTGTCGCAATTGCGCGTCGCCGATCTCGGTGCGCTATCCGGCCGTCGAACTCGCGACGGCCGCGTTGTTCGTCGCGCTCGCACATCTCCTGCCGCTCGCTCCCGCCGCCCTGATCGAGCCCGCGAAGCACGCGGAGGCTTGGATCACGTATCTCGCCGCGGCGACGATCACGTCCGGGTTGATCGCGTTGACGTTGATCGACTGGGATTGGCAGATTCTGCCCGATCCCATCACCAAAGGCGGCATGTTGCTCGGGCCGCTGCTTCTGCTCTTCGCCCCCGGTCTTCAGCCGGCGACGGCTTGGCTGAACGCCGTGAAAGTCGCGGGAGTTCCGTTGGTCGAATCCATCGGTGTCCGCGGCGTCGTCGCGCTGCACGGCGTCCTCGGCGAGGTGGTGGCGGGTGGCTCTCTATGGATCATCGGCGTGCTCGGTTCCAAAGCCTTCGGTCGCGAAGCGATGGGATTCGGCGACGTCAAGATGATGGCCGCGATGGGAGGCGTGTTGGGACTGTGGGCGCTGCTCGCCCTCGGTGTCGCCGCCTTGGTCGGGGCCGTCGTCGGAATCGCGATGAAAGGCGTGGGTCGCGGACGGTATGTGCCGTTCGGTCCGTTTCTCGCGCTTGGAATGTGGACCGTGATGCTCCGCGGCGAGCCGATGCTCGACGCCTGGTTGGGGCTGTATCGGTTTTGACGTGGTGGATTGCGGTCGCGGGTCAACACCCGCGGGAGGTTTGACATGAAGAAGCTGAACATCGTGCTCGCCGGCGCCTTGGCGCTCGGCATGGTCGCGTGCTCGTCGAGCGACGAGAACCTCGCGGCCAAGGACAAGGTCCTTCAGGAGAAGCAGGATCAGATCGATACCCTGCAGAAGCAGTTGGCCGCCAACGAGAGCACCCGCCTCGTGATGCAGCGCCAGCTCGACGACGCGAACGCGCGTGCAAGCACCGCGCGCACGACCAACACGACGTCGTCCTCGACGCCCACGAACCCGCTCATCCCGGATTCGGAGCGCAACGTCGGAACGAAGTCGGCGAAGGCCGACACGACGCCTCCCGTGAAGAAGACGACCGCCAAGTCGGCGCCGAAGGTGGCCGACAAGTCGGTGACGACCTTCACGAAGGGAGATTCGACCGTGTTCCGTCTCACCGGCGGCTTCAACGCGGGCTCGTCGACCCTCACGAAGGAGGGTGAAGCGGCGCTCAACAAGATCGCCGCCGAACTCAAGAAGTCGAAGACCGCGATCTCGATCGAAGGCCACACCGACACGCAGCCGCTGACGGGTAAGAACAAGGAGCGCTACAAGAACAACACGAACTTGTCGCTCGCCCGCGCCAACACCGTCAAGGAATGGCTCGAGACGCACTGCAAGATCTCGGACTCGCGCCTCTCCGTCACCGGCTACGGCGACAAGAAGCCGATCGAGAACGGC
>CAIWVZ010000228.1 GCA_903916245.1 uncultured Planctomycetota bacterium
CCGAATCCTTGACGCTTTGCCTCGTGGGTGGGCTGGTGGGTGTCGGACTCGGGCTTTTGGTTCCGGTCTACGTCGAATGGAAATTCGATCTTCCGACGCTCGTGCACACCGATTCGGTCGTCCTCGCCTTCGGAATCTCGGCGGCTACCGGGCTCCTCTTCGGCATCTATCCCGCCGCCCGCGCCGCTCGTCTCGACCCCATCGAAGCTCTGCGCCACGAGTAGCGCGAATCGTGATCTTCAGGGGCGGAGGATCATCGTGTCCTTGAAGGGGCCTTCGTAGGAACGGGTCGCGTTCACCGGCGAGGGCCAGTCCACGGTGATCTTGGTCACGGGACTCCGGCCACCGAGCCCGAAATGAAGCGTGCGCGTCGAAGCGCTGAGATACGAGGAGCCCGATCGAACGGTACGGAGTTGACGGAAGCCGTCGGCGTGTTCGACGACGACGCGGGCGCCGAGGGGATCGAAGCGACGGTCCGCCGTAGCCTCCAGTTTGACGCTCAGTCCGCGGCCTTCCGGGACGTCGCACCGTACGATGACCACGTCACCGCCGTTTTCGACCAATACGAAATCCCTATCGCCGTCCCCGTCGAGGTCCGAGGCGGCGAGTCCGCGGCCCACGCGTCGAACGGAGAGTGCCGAGTTTTCTCCGCCCGAGGCGTCGACGAACTTTCGATTGCCGAGGTTCCGCAGCCACTGCGCGGACTGCTTCCACGCGAGGTCCTTGTGGACCTCTCCGATCGTCGGCTCGATGTGTCCGTTGGCCAAGAGAAGATCTTCGAATCCGTCGAGATCCACGTCGGCGAACAGGAGTCCGAACGTGAGCGGCTTGTGCGTGAGCGCGGCGACGCCGCAAGGATCGGCCCGGTTGATGAAGACGTCGCCCCCCGGTCGTACCAGCTCGAAAAGCGATACCGGTTCGTTGGAGAAGTTTCCGATCGCGACCGCCGGGAGCCCGCGTTCGTCGAGGCACCCGACGTCGATGCCCATGCCCGCTCTGGCGCGCCCGTCGGGGCCGTAGGCCACGTTCCATTCGAGCGCGGCGTCGCGGAAGCGACCGCGTCCGTCGTTCAAAAACAGGAAGTTCGCCCACTTGTCGTTGGCGACGAAGATGTCGGAGGCGCCGTCTCCGTTCGCATCGAGCACACAGACGCCGAGGGCCTTCGATTCGTCGTTGCGGATTCCCGAAGCGACCGTGACGTCCTCGAAGCGTCCGCCGCCGAGATTGCGCCAAAGCCGACACGACTCTCCCTGATACTGATCCGGGATCGCGTACGACTTCGTCTTTCCGTCGAGCGTCGCCCAAACGTCGGTCTCCTTCGACCAACGCACGTAGTGCGCGACGAAGAGGTCGGGGCGCCCGTCACGATCGGCGTCGAGAAAGGCCGCAGACGTCGGGAACGGTGGTGTCGCGGGCCCTTTGGCGTCGGCGAGCGCGCTCGCGTCGAGACCGGATTCACGGGTGGCGTCGATGAATCGGAGGCCGCCGTCGTTGCGGAACAACGAGTAACCGCCGACGCGACTGACGAATACGTCGACGTCTCCGTCGGCGTCGATGTCCGCCGTCGCGACACCCATCGCGTACATCGGCACATCGAAGCCGGAGCCCTTCGTTACGTCGGTGAAACGCCACCCGCCGTCGTTGCGGTAGAGCTTCGAACGCCCCGTGGCCGGTCCGTCCAACGCTCCGCCGTCGAGCAGAAGGACGTCGTCGTCGCCGTCTCCGTCG
>CAIWVZ010000229.1 GCA_903916245.1 uncultured Planctomycetota bacterium
ACGCTCGAAGCGCGCTACGTCGAGCCCCTGAAGCAGTCGGTGGGCTATCGCGATTCGGTGCACTTGTCCGACTGGCCGCACGCGATCAGCGGAGCCCGCGAGTTCTTCGGTCGCCAGTGCGACCTCGTCGCCGGAACCGCGTCGATCCTCGCCGACCCCGAAGCCGGAGTCGTGGGGCGACACTTCCAGTTCGCACGGCATCTCGTCGACACGCTTCCGTTCGGCGTGATGCCCTCTTTCGGTCGCGAGATGGCGCGCGTCGGTTCGGCGTTGCGCGCGGATCGCGGCATACTCGGCGCGATCGGTGCACACGTGCCCGCATGGATTGTGAACACGTTGCGCCCGATGGTTCCCGTCGGGTCGTCGACGGGGGCGACGTTCGAGCCCGTGTTCCTCGCCGACCCGAAAACGCCGCGCCTCGCCGCTCCGTTTTCGATTCGCTACCTCCTGTGGCGTCACGGCAATGCGTTGGCCGACGCGCTCCATCACCTCTATGCGAACGACGGACGCGACGTCGGCACGAAACTCGTGGCTGCGCGACGCAGCGTTCTCAAGACGCTGTCGTTGATCGAAGTTCTCCTCGTTCCTTTGGTGATGTTGATGAACGTGGCGCTCGGCTGGATGCACCGGGCGGCGTTCTACGTGTGGGTCGCGGCGACGCGCCCGAAGCTCGACGCGATCCTCGCGACGTACCCCTTCAAGAAGAAGGAGGAGCGTCGTCGCGCCAACGACTGGCGTCGGGTGAAGGACGTCGTCCCGCACGACGACAAACTCGCGGCGATCACCTACCGCGGCGATCACGACGGTCACATCGGTTTCCATGTCCGGCCCGACAAGAACGGACTTCCGGAAACGGCGTCGCCCGTATTCAGCGTCTGCCCCGCACGCGTGTACCGCGAAGAGCGTGATCAGTCGCTCGCGCGATCGGTCGCGGTGTTGCATGAAAACTGCGTCCGCTGCGAGACGTGTTGGCGCGCGGATCCCGAGCACATCGACTGGGGACGCACACGCGGCCAGCGACTCGTCTTCGAAGCCTATTCGCCCGCCGAGGCGTGGACCGCCGAGTCCGTCGACGCCGCCGCGATCGCGTGGCTCGAACGACGCGGTACGACGGCATGGGCGCAGCCCGTACCGACGGTGTCCGACGTCGTGGTCCCCGATGAATCGACACGTGCTCGGTTGGCCACGTGGCTCGCGCGCGTGCGCGTCGCCGTTGCGGCGTTCCGACCTCTTCACGCCGGGGTGTTGCCGATTCTCCTCGGCGCCGATCAAGATCTTCTCGCGAAGACCGCGGAAGACGGATTCCGCAGCGTCGAACGCCTCGTCGACATCGCGTCTCCCGCCGCCGAAGGTCACCCCGAACTTCGCGCCCGACTCGACGCCATGAAGGCGTTCGTGAGTTTGGCGCGTCCGCGCGTCGCGGGTCGTCGCTTCTTCGACCTCGAGGCCGACTTCGATCTCCTCGCCACGCACCATCTGCCCGACCTCGAAGCCCGACTTTCGGGGATCGTCGTCGACGCGCCCCGATGCGCCGACGTACCCGACGTCGCCGCTGATCGAACGAAGTTCCGTCGCGCCCTCGAGGCGCATCTCAATAAGGAAGTGATCGCGGCGTGCGAGGCCGGCGGCGTACCGG
>CAIWVZ010000230.1 GCA_903916245.1 uncultured Planctomycetota bacterium
CGGACACGTCCGTGCCGCTGACCGTCGTCTCGCGGACCACGCCGACGGCGATCGCCGCCCTCGAGTCGTCCTTCGCGACGACCTGCCGGGACGGGCTCGTGATTCTCGACATCGACATGCCGCAGCCTCCCGACGAGCGTCGCATCCGTCGATTCTTCGAAGCCGCGTGTGCGCCCGGGATCATCGACGGCTCGGAGTCGGGGCGTTTGACGCTCCTCGGGCGCCGCAACCACGGGGATGCGATGGACCCCGAACCGCAGGACGGTGCCCTGCCGGTGTCGGTCATCCTCTTCCACGACGGATCCGCGGGTCCGGATGCGACCGCGGAGACGCTCGTGGATCTTCTCGCCCGTCCGCGATTTCCCGTCGCCGAACTCTTCGTGGTCGATGCGGCTCCTCGGGAACGAAGAGTGCCGAAAGATTTGTTCGGTTTGCGCCCGACGTCGACGAAAGTCGCCATCTTCCCGAAAGCCCGCACGTCGCGTCCGCGCGCGATCGACGACGCGCTCGGAGGCGTCGCGATGCCGATGACCGCGGTGGTCCGAACCGGCTCCCGATTCGTGCCGAACGCCCACGCGCTGCTCGGACTCGCCCTCGAAAAGAGCACGGCTCCCTTGGTTTTCGGGGCGGTGCGCGGTCAGGATAGCGCGGGCGAATCCCGGCTTTTCCGCACGGAATTCCTCCGGGAACGCGGCTCCGAGGCTCTCGTCGAGGATTTCGCGATCCGATCGTCGCGCAGGGTCGTCAAGGGATTCCCGATGGTCCGACCGTTCCCCGTTGCGTGAGGCATAATCGAAGTCCCATGAGCGCACCCGACGTCGAACAGTGGCGCGATCCGGCGAAGACGCTTTGCCATTGTCACAACGTTTGCGCCGGTCGCGTCCGCGAAACGGTCGCCGCGAGCGGGGCTCGTTCGACGGACGACGTCGCGCGCGCGTGCAAGGCGGGCACCGGCTGCAAGTCCTGTCTTCCGGATATCGAAACCATCCTCGAACAGGAACGTGCGGCGCGTCCCGGAATTCTGGGCCGTTTCCTGCGATTCCTTCGGGGGAGCCGATGACCCGCACGATCTACTTCGACGCGAATGCGACGACCCGCCCGCTGCCCGCGGTGGTCGAGGCGGTGGCGCGGGTTCTGCGCGACGCGTGGGGGAATCCGAGTTCGCTTCACGGCGAAGGGGCCGCGGCGCGTGAATGCGTCGAAGTCGCCCGCGCGCACGTGGCCGCCCTCATCGGGGCGCGCACGACCGAAGTGATTTTCACGTCGGGCGCCACCGAATCGGTCAATACGGTGATTCGTTCGGCGGTCTCCGCCGATCGCACGGGACGCCCGCGGATCCTCCACTCCGCGATCGAACACGAGTGCGTGATCGAAGCCGCCGCCGCCGCGCGATCCGAAGGCGCGGAAGTCGTCACCATTCCGGTGGATGGCGGGGGGCGTCTCGATCTCGACGTACTCCGTTCGGAGCTCGATCGTGGAGCGTCTCTCTGTTCGGTGATGTGGTCGAACAACGAGACGGGGACGCTTTTGCCCGTACGCGCCGTCGCCGAGGCGTGTCGTGCGCGGGGAATCCCTTTGCACGTCGACGCGACGCAAGCCCCCGGCAAGGACGTCGTCGACGTCGAGGATGCGGGTGTCGACTTTCTTTCGATTTCCGCGCACAAGTTTCACGGCCCGAAGGGTGTGGGTGCCCTCTACGTGCGTCGCGGAGCGCGATTCCGAAAGTGGATGCACGGCGCACCCCACGAGGGTGGCCGCCGTGCCGGCACCGAAAATGTTCCCGGAATCGTCGGCATGGGTGTGGCCGCCGAGTGGGCGGCCTCGGGCATCCCCGAAAGACGTGCCGTCATGGCGTCGCTCGCGGAAGAACTCGAGCGAGGATTGATCGCGATCGAGGGGGTCGTCGTGAACGGTCGCGGAGATGGTCGGATGCCGGGCACCGTCAACGTTTCCTTCCGGGGCATCGAGGGCGCGTCCGTGGTTCTGACCGCGGCTCGCGAAGGGCTTTGTCTTTCGGCCGGTTCGGCATGCAGTGCCGCGCAGTTCGGCGGAAGCCACGTCCTCGAGGCGATGGGGATGCGCTTCGAACGTCTTCTCGGCGCGGTGCGTTACTCGTTGTCCGCCGAAAACACGCGCGACGAAGTCGGAATCGCCCTCGACGTCACGCGGCGGGCCGTCGCGAAATTGCGCGACATGGACCCCGCGCGTCATCGCGGAGGCTGACGATCGTCGGCGTCGCGCCCGGCCGAGAAGAGGGGCGTGACGGTCCGATTGCCGCGTTTCGTCAAACCCGCGCCGAGAGGCGTCTCAAGGGCGGAGTCCCGGGTTCCGAAGGGAACGATGGGACATGGTCCGTTTTCTCGTCCAGTTTTCGCTGCTCGTCGCGGCCGCGTACATCGTCGTCACGAGTGCGTGGTTGCGCGAACATGCGCAGGATACGCTGCCGGATGCCGCCGCATCCGTCGGTGTGACGCTTCCGTTGTCCGAGCCTCGCATCGTCGCGAGCGTGTCCCGAGGTTGCGTCGAACTTTTCGACGGAGGCGTCTTGGTGAAGCGCTATCCGGCGGGATTCGGGCGTCATCGCGTTCCCGGTTTGGTCGGTGGGGAACACGCGTCGACACCCGTCGGGGAATACGTCGTCACCCGTTCCGCCGTACGTGAACAGCCGCTCGTGCGCGGTGCCCGCTGGATCGAAATCGATTTCCCGTCGGACGAGGACGCCGCGCGCGCGTTCGACCAGGGATTGATCGATCTCGACGCGTTCGACCGCATCGTACGCGCCCGCCGTCGCGGCGAAACGCCTCCGTGTCCGCCGAGTCTCGGCGGCCCCTTCGGGATTCAGGGCAATTTCTTCACCGTGTCGCCGAAGCACTGCACCGACGGCTCGATCGCGCTTTCAAACGCCGACGTGATCGAACTTTGGCGTCACGCGCCCGTCGGAACGCCGGTGACCATCGTCCCTTGACGTTTGACGCGGACCACCTCCCGCGTCACCATGGAACATCATGACATCCGCTCCGAAGCCGCCGCAGGAAGTACGCATCGATCGCGTGCTGGTTTTTCGTGAGAGCGGCACCGTCGGGGTGGCTCTCTCGCATCCCGACAAGAAGTTCGTGATTTTCGTCGGTCAAGTGGAAGGCGCCGCGATCGATCGGGAACTGCGCAAGGTGCGGTCCGATCGGCCGATGACGCACGATCTTCTCGAATACGCCCTTCGAGGCTTCGACATCGCGCTCGCCCGCGTCGTCATCTCGTCGGTGTCGAACGGCGTGTACTGCGCGTCGATCATTTTGACGCAGCAGTTGCCCGAGCATCGAAACGAAGTCCGGCTCGACGCACGCGCTTCGGACGCGATGGTGCTCGCGTTGAAGTTCGAAGTCCCTCTGTTCGTCACGAGCGAGGTTCTCGACGCGGTCGAGGATTTCGGCGAGCAATTGGCGTTGCTCGACGACGAGAACGATGAAGAGGACGACGAGAACGACGAGGATGACGACCTCGGCGAGGACGACGACGAGGACGACGAGGGGGATGAAGAAGACGACGCCGAGGACGACGACGAGGACGACGACGAGGACGACGAGGGGGATGAAGAAGACGACGCCGAGGACGACGACTCCCCGTCGAAGTCTTAGTCTTTTTTCGTCGCCGTTCCCGCGGCGGTCGGCAGGGTCGACCACCGAACGGCCGCCGACCAGGGCCAAGGGACGACCGGGGCCGCGATCCACGTGATGAAGACGGTCGGCCCTCCCCGGCGTCCCGAGGCGAAGGCGGCGCCGGCGGCGAGCAACATGGCGATCCAAGGGATCCCGGGGCCGACGGCGTCGATCCCGAATCCGCGCGTCAGGACCGCCTCCGCGAGGCGAGGCCGATGCCACGCGAACGCTCCGGTGGATAGGGCGGCGGAGACCGTGACGATCCAAGTGGCTCGGCGGGGCCAACGGGAGGGTAGGGGCGCCGTGACGGCGAGGGCGGTGGTCAACGCCACGACGGATGTGCCCGCGGCCTCGAAAGCGGACACGTCGTTGGGCGAGATCGCGGCCCGGGCGTGCAGAAGAGTGAGGGCGCCGACCCCGATCAACGACGGAAGGAAGCGCAGCGGTCGGCGCACGTGGACGACGTGCAGCCCCGCGGCGACGATCGCCGCCCCGAGGAAGAGGCGGGAAGTCGGAAAGGCCGCCGCATCGGCCGCGACGCGGAGCGCGTCGGGCCCCATCACCGAGTTCGAGCCGATCACCCGACACGCCAACGCGAGGGCGCCGACGACAGCGACGAGACGCCGAGACGCGACGAGGAGATCGGTGGTTGACGACGTCATTCGGGTGCTTGCGGTTCGTGCCGTATCCACTATCCTGACGGAACGGGAAAAGGCCGGGTCATCTTATGCTCCTAGGGCGAGTCACCGGAACGGTTTGGGCCACGCGGAAGGACCCCCGGGTTGCGGGGTTCAAATGGCTCATCGTGCGCGCCATCAAGCCGGATCGCACGTTCGCGGACGGCTTCGTCGTCGCGGTCGACGCGGTCGGTGCGGGGCTCGGTGAAACCGTGCTCGTCACGTCGGGGTCGAGTGCGCGACAGACCGACCTGACGAAGGACAAGCCTGTCGATGCCGTGATCGTGGCCATCGTCGACGATCTCGAACTCGTCGATCGCGATTGGGCGGGATTCGACGCCATGACCGTGCGCGATCTCGGGTCGGGTTCCGATGGATCGTGAGGCACTGCGAAAAGCCGTCCGCGAGGCGTTGCTCGATTCGATGGCGCCCGCTCCGGCGGCGACCGGCTGGCGTCGCTTCGACGACGTTCCGGATCGCCGGGGGCGCGCGCTGATCACCGAAGACGCCGTCATGCGGGCGCATGCCGCGAAGACGCCCGTGCAGGTCCCCGAGGGCGCGATCGTCACTCCGCTCGCCCGCGAGGCGGCGGAACGCCTCGGCGTCGCCTTCGCCTCCGCACCCGCGGCGTCGCCGAAATCCGTCGCCTTGGCGTCGGATCACGGCGGTTTCGAACTCAAGGAGATGCTCCGCGGTCATCTCGCGGGGGCCGGCTACGCGGTGGTCGACCTCGGGACGCATTCGACCGCGACCGTCGATTGGCCCGAATTCGCCCATCGTGCCGCCGTGGCGGTGATGTCCGGGCGGGTGGCCCGCGCGGTCGTCGTCGATGGTTCCGGTGTGGCCTCCGCGATGGCGTGCAATCGTCACTCGGGAGTACGTGCGGCACCGTGTTCGTGCCTCCCGGAAGTCGTGTCCGCACGCGGGCACAACGACGCCAACATTCTCTGCCTCGGTGCGCGGATCGTGACGCCCGAAACGGCGCGTGCGATCGTCGACGCGTTCTTCGCCACTCCGTTCGAAGCGGGACGCCACGTCCGCCGCGTCGACATGATCGAGGCGCGTTGATGGAACTCGCGCGCGTCGTGGGGTCGGTGTGGGCGACGGTCAAACAGCCCGCTCTCGGCGGCGGACGTTTCGTGCTCCTTCAGCCTCTCGATGCCTCGGGCGCGCCGAAGGGTGCCGTCGTGGCCGCGACCGATACCGTCGGAGCGGGGCCCGGCGATCGCGTTCTGTGGACCACCGCGTACGAAGCGGCGATTCCGTGGAAGCGCCTCCATCCGGTGGATCTCGCCGCGACGGATGCCTCGGTGGTCGCGATTCTCGATCGCTTCGGGCCGCGCGGAGAGGCTCGATGATCCTCGCTCGGATCATCGAGCCCGTTTGGGCGACGGTGGCGGACCCGGAACTCTCCGGGGCGCGTCTTCTCCTCGCTTTGCCCGTGACTCCCGACGGCACGCCCGTCGGAAAGCCGCTCGTCGCCGTCGATCGTGTCGACGCGGGACCGGGCGACCTCGTCGTGATTCTTCGAGAGGGAGGAAGCGCACGGATGATGCTTGGACAAGAGTCGACTCCGGTTCAGGCCGTGGTCGTGGCCGTCGTGGACGGCATCGAATCGGAGCCCTCGAAGTCATGACGCGGAAACTCGACCCCGCCGCATTCGAACGTCTCGTCGACGCGGTCACGGACGCCTTGGTGAACGCGGGCGCGGATCGCATAGGCACGTCGCCGGCTCCCAAGAATCCGGCACCGAACGTCGCCGCGCTGATCGATCACACCATTTTGAAACCGGACGCGACGGAGCGCGACATCGACCGACTCTGCGACGAGGCGGCCGAGCATCGCTTCGTGTCCGTTTGCGTCAATCCCGTTTGGGTGCCGCGCTGCGCCGCGCGTCTTCGGGGTTCGGGCGTGAAGACCTGTACCGTGGTCGGGTTTCCGCTCGGCGCGACGTTGCCGGACGTGAAGGGCTTCGAAACGCGGCGCGCGCAGGATCTCGGTGCGGAAGAAATCGACATGGTGATCGCGATCGGAATGCTCAAGTCCGGCAAGGACGACGAGGTCCTCCGCGATCTCGAAGCGGTCACGGCCGCCCGACGCGCCGGAGTACTCGTGAAGGTGATTCTCGAGACGTGTCTTTTGACCGACGACGAGAAGCGTCGTGCGTGCCGACTTTCGGTGAAGGCGGGAGCGGACTTCGTCAAAACGTCCACGGGCTTTTCGACCGGAGGAGCCACGGTGGCCGACATCGCGTTGATGCGTTCCGAGGTCGGTCCGTCGTTGGGCGTGAAAGCCTCGGGCGGAGTCAAGGATCGGGCGACGCTCGAGCGCATGGTCGCGGCCGGAGCGACTCGGGTCGGAGCGAGCGCGGGCGTGAAGATTTTGAAGGGAGACGCATGAAAGCGCATCGAGCTCACGCCCCGAAGGGGAACAAAGGCGTCCAGTACCACATCGGTTTGGGTCCGAAGGACGTCGCTCCGCGCATCCTGCTCGTCGGTGATCCCGCACGTGCGGCGACGATCGCGGAACGGTTCGATTCCGTGCGGCCCGGATTTCCGATAGCCCACCGCGAGTACGTGACGTACACGGGTGTCTGGAAAGGCCTCGACGTCACGGTCATGGCGACCGGAATGGGGCCCGACAACACCGAGATCGCGCTCGTCGAGTTGCATCACTGCGTCAAGGCGCCGGTCATCATCCGTGTCGGAACGTGCGGTGCGTTGCGTAAGGGGATCCGCCCGGGGGACCTCGTCGTGACCACCGGTGCGGTGCGTCTCGAAAACACGACGTCCGCGTTCGTCGAAGAGGGCTATCCCGCCGTGGCGCATCACGAAGTCGTCTTGGCACTCGCATCGGCGGCCGCGCATGCCGGTCACGCGCATCACGTCGGATTGACGGCCACCGCGCCGGGCTTCTACGGATGGCAGGGGCGTCGCCACGACGTCTTGAAGAGCCGATTCGAAGACCTGCCCGCCGACTTGGGACGCCAAGGCGTGCTCAATCTCGAGATGGAAGCCTCGGCGTTGCTCGTGATCGGTCACCTTCTCGGGAGTCGCGTGGGTGCGGTCTGCGTCGCGTTCGCCAATCGTGTCGACGATGCGTTTTTGCCTCCCGCACGTCGCAAGGCCGCGGAATCCCGTGCGATCGACGTCGGACTCGGTGCGCTCGCCCTGATCGATCGCATGGACCGCGAGCGGGGCAAAGCCCCGCATTGGATCATTTCACCTTCGACTTGAGGCCGAGCGACGCGGGGTCCGCCGCCGCCCCCTTGCGGATCGCTTCGAGTTGCGCGTCCACCCATTCGGGCGTGTCGCGCTTCAGATCCACGTACCAAAAGAGCGGCGTACCGGCTTCGAGCATCGCCTGTTGCAGGGCGCGCATCGAATCGGGGTCCGCGCGGACTTCCGCGGGCGATTTTCCGTTGCGGATGCAGTAGGCCGCCGTACGCCCCGCCGATTCGCCGGCATTCCATTCGACCGGGTGCAGTCGGTACGAGCCGTTGGTGACGTGAGTCACGCCCATCGCCTTGCCCGCGGCCAAAACGTTGCGCGTGTTCTCCGGGATCAGGGATCCGAGCGGAATCTGGAACGGCTTCGTCGGAAGCCCGGAGCCGTGGTGTTCCTTCGTGTCCCCGTAGCACACGTGGATGTCGACGGGATAGAGGCCGACGCCGACGGTGTCGGGGTAGAGGGTGCCGCGGACCGATTCGCCGGTCTTCGACGTTTTTCCCGCGACGATGTCCTGCTCGACGATGGTCGTCAACGCCTTCAGGCGGCGGCCTTCACGGATGTACGGGCGCTTCGACAGGCCGTCTTCCGTTCCCATCACGTCCTTGCGCAGACGCATTTCCGGGTAGCCCTTGCCGCCGTCGTCGCGCGGGCATTCGTTCTGCAACCAATAAAGGAAGCCGATCGCGAGGTCCTTCGCCTCCTGATGGTCGGCCTCGAGGATCGGTGTTCCGCGATAGTCGTTGCCCGGCCAGTTGATCATGGCGATCTCGGGCGTGATGCTGCGGTAGGTCCAGAACGGTCCGCCCGTCCCCTTCGCGTGCGAGAAGATCTTGTAGGTTTGCGGCTTGTCTTCGGGGCCGATGGTCAACGTGTAGGGCTGCGTCTCGCGGAAGCGCTCGTAGTCCTTCGGCTTCTTGACGAGGTCCTTGTTGCCCTTCACGAAGTCCACGGCGAAGCAGTACGTGAAACTCTGCGTGCGCTTGGGGTTCGCCGTCACGTCCGCGTGCGGTTCGCCGGTTTCGGCGCGCGCATCGCTTCCGATGCGGTAGGGAATTCCCGCGAGCGGGTAGATGTCTCCGAGGTCGGTGGCGTCGAGGAGGAACTTCGGCTCGAACACCCGCGTCGTCCCGTCCTTCAGCGTCACCGTGACTTGCGTCACGCGGTCGCCGTCGCGCGCCACGGCCGTCACGCGCGATTCGAGCAACACCTTCGCGCGGACTTCCTTCAACATGTCTTCCATCACCTTCAAACCGACGCGCGGCTCGAAGCAGAGACGACTCACCCAACCCTTGCCGGGGTTGCGGTTGCCGTAGTGGTCGCGGACACGCTTGCGGAAGATGTCGTAGAAAAGCGTGCCGCCGAATTGCTCGATGAATCGATGCTCGTCGAGCGGAGCGACGCCTTGGGACGTCACTTGGCCGCCGACCCAATCCGTGTCTTCGATGACCCAAACGTCGAGTCCGGCCGCTCCGATGGCCGCCGCAACGCCGCCGAAAGAGCCGCCGGCGACGAGGATGTCGCAACGCGTTGGCTTGTCGGCGGATGGGGCCGGGTGCGGGAGGGGGAACTCCGACTGTGCAAAAAGGGATGAGGCGAGGCCGAGGACGAGAATCCACGAAAGGCGGCGAATCATGGCGGGGATAGGGTACCTGCGGGGAGACTTTGGCGCGATGTCGGGTAAACTCCGAGGAGTCTCCGCGAACGGAACTCCTCCATGCGCCACCTCGTCATCGCGACACTCCTCACCGGATCGGTTTTGGCCCAAATCGGACCAGTTTTCGGGGCGCATATCCCCGAGGCGGTCGGTACGGGCACGGTGGTGAACGCCTCCCACCTCGAGGCCGAAACTCCACCGGTTTCGTTGACCATGCCGGGGGCTTCGTGGGTGAAAGTTTGGTTCGGCGGAACCGACCTTCCGCTCGGGGCCAAAGTGCGGATTCGCGGCCTTCTCGACGACGTGGTTCAAGACCTCGACGCCGAGGCTTTCGAGCGTTGGGAAGGCACGTCGGCCTACTTCAACGGGGATTCGGTCACCGTCTCGTTGGTGCTCGGGCCGTTTTCCACCGGCTCCATGTCCGTCGTGGGGATCGACGCGGGGTTCCCGTCCGTCGCCGGCGTCGATTCGATCTGCGGCGCGACCGACGATCGTATCCCGTCGTTGGAGACCCGAGTGGGGCGCCTCCTGAACAGTGGTGGCAGCGCCATCTGCTCCGGGGGGCTGGTGAGCCAAAACGCCGTGTTCCTCACGGCCGGGCACTGCATCGGCGGCAACCAGTACACGGTCGAATTCAACTGCCCTCCGTCGACCGCTTCCGGCGCGGTCGTCCATCCGGGACCTCAAGACCAGTACCCGGCGAACAGCGCGAGCCTCGCGTTCTCGAACGGTGGAATCGGGAGCGACTGGGCGGCGTTCACGCTTTTCCCGAACACCACGACGGGGCTCTCCGCGTCGGCGGTGCAGGGCTTCTACGACTTGGCACCGACGCTTCCCTCGCTCGGCGCGGTGACGCGCATCTCGGGATTCGGAACCGCGTCGAATCCGGTGTTGAACCAAGCCCCGACCACCCACACGGGATCTCTCGCCGCGATCACGGGGACTCAACTGCAGTACACCGTCGACACCACGGGCGGAAACTCCGGCTCCGTCGTCGTCGAAGAAAGTACGCAACGGGTCTTCGGGATCCACACGAACGCCGGGTGCACCGCGGGCGGAGGCGCGAACTCCGGGACGTCGTTGTTCAACGTCGCCCTTCAGGCGCATCTCGCGGGTCTTCTCGATCCACCCGGTCAATACCGGGTCGCCGTGACGCAACTCGGCGCGGTCGGCAATCCCATCACGATCGCGATCAACGATGCACCGGCCGGTGCCGAGCTCGTCAACGTCGTGTCGCTCGCCGTCTCCGGGCTGCCCGGGACGGGCAACTTCTTCGGCTTGAACGCGGGACCCGGAGCGGGAGACGTCTTCATGCCGTTCACGTTGCCGCTCGGCTCGGCGCCGTTCCACGTGTCGGCCGACGCCTCCGGCGGTTTCAGCATCACGATTCCGTCGACCGGATCCATCGGAACGATCACGTTCGACATCGTGTCGTTGGCATTCAATCCCGCGATGGGCTACATGGGCTACCTCGGAAAGTCGCCCGTGACCCGCGCGATCGTCATTCTCTGACGCCGCGCGCGTCCCGCGAACGACGTCAGCGCCCGATCGGGCGCGATGCGGGCATCGTCAGTCCTTCGAACGTGATTTCACGTGACTCGCCCGTCCCGGTGACGCGAATCAAGCGGTGCGCATTGGTGTCGGCGACGATCAGGACACCGCGACCCGCGGCGAGTCCGGCCGGTTCGTCCAGTGTCAACGGGCCCGAAGGGCCTGTCAGCGCCACCGTCGTGACGGTTTTCGCCTTCATGTCGAGGCGCTTCAATTTCGAATTGTAGGTGTCCGTGATCCACGGGACGCCGTCGAGAACGGCGACGCCGAGCACGTGTTGCAGTTTCGCGGACTCGAACGGCCCGTCGACGTCTCCGAAATCGAAGAGACCTTCACCGATCAGCGTCGTGGCCGTTCCATCGGGCATGACCGCACGGACCGCGCTCGTCTCGCTGTCGGCGACGAGCAGAAGGTCTCCGAGGAAGGCGAGTCCCGAAGGTTGCGCGTAATTGGCGGTCGTGGCCGAACCGTCTTTGATGTTCTCGCGGCCGCTTCCCGACCAACGACCGACCACGCCGCTCGCGAGGTCCGCCGACCATAGTTGATGCGTACCCGCCATCGCGATGTAGAGCACGCCGTCGCGATGAGCCAGGTCCCAAGGGGAATTCAGCGTTTGTTCCGTCGCCTTCGCTCCCCCACGACGATCGTTGCCCATCACACCGGTGCCCGCGAACGTCCCGACCGTTCCCGATGCCAAGTCGATCGATCGGATGAGATGGTTTTCCGTGTCGGCGACGAAGAGGCGATCGCCGACCAACACCATGCCGTTCGGGAAACGGAACGAGGCGGACGAGGCGGGGCCGTCGGCGCGGCCTTCGGCTCCGGTGCCGAACACACGGACCGTCTTCGCGCGGCCTTCCGCATCGGGCCATGTGGTCTCCACGATGCGATGGTGCCCGGAATCCGCGACGAAGAGCCGATCCTTGTCCGGAGCGGCAAGCACTTTGCCCGGGAAAAGCAGACCGCTCGCGGTGACGAGGGGAGGGAGACGCGTCGGGCGGAACGGGGTTTTCGCGAAGACGCCCTTCGCGCGGGATTCGTCGATCAAATTCCCGATCGCGGTGCGGATGCGTTCCTTGTTGCCTTCTCCCGACCACGCTCCGACTCCGCGGCTTTCCGCATCGATCAGCACGAGCGTCGGCCACGCGCGGACCCCGAGTCGCTGCCACAACATCTGGTTCGTGTCGACGACGACGGGGTGGGCGATGCGATGACGCCGCACGGCGTTGCGGACGTTCGCAGGCACGTTTTCGTTGTCGAACTTCGCGCTGTGAACCCCGACCACCGCGAACGGAATATCCGCGAACTCTTCCTCGAGTTCCGCGAGATCGGGAAGAATGTGGTGGCAGTTGATGCAGCAGTAGGTCCAGAAGTCGAGAAGGACGATGTGTCCCTTGAGGTCGGACGCGAGCGTCAACGGGCGCGGCGTATTGATCCACACCGCGTCTTGCGGGAACTCCGGGATGGCGGGCCGTGCGGGCTTCGAATCTTGTGCCGAGAGAGCGGCGACGCACACGCCCAACGCGATCAGGAAGTCGCGGATCATAGGAGGTGCTCGGGGCCGAAGGAACCGGGCAGAAGATCGTCGAGGGTCGCCGCCACGGCCTTGCCCTTCGGGGTCGCCATGATGACGAGCAATTTGGGCCCGAACTCGCGAAGCACCTGTCGGCAGGCACCGCAGGGGCTACCGCCGTTGGCGGTCACGACCGCGACGGCGACGAATTTCTTCGCGCCCGCCGCGACGGCCGCGAACACCGCGTTGCGTTCGGCGCAACAGGTGAGTCCGTAGGACGCATTTTCGACGTTGCATCCGACGAAGACGCGCCCGTCCTTCGCGAGAAGGGCGGCGCCGACGAGGTACTTCGAATATGGAGCATGCGCCTTACGGCGCACCTCGGCGGCTTTCGCGATCAGGGCGTCCGGGGTCATGGTGTGGATTCCAATCGTCGTTCGAGGGCGGCACGCACGCCGGGTGAAACGAAGGCGTGTCGGATCGCGTTCCGATTCAGAGTGCGGAAATCGTTCCGATCGAGTCCGAAGGCCGCCGCGCACGCGGCCCACTCCGAACACGGGGTGATTCGCGACAACGACGGATCGTCGGTGGAAAGGGTAAGCGCGACTCCCGCGTCGAGGTAGCGACGGAAGGGATGTTCCGTGAGATTTCGGACTTGCCCCGTGTGGACGTTGCTCGTCGGACACGCTTCGATCGCGACGTCCGATCGGACGAGGCGCGCGAGCAGTGCCGGGTCTTTCCACAGCGTCAATCCGTGTCCGATGCGCGTCGCACCGAAGGTGTCGACGGCTTCCGCGATGTTCTCGGGGCCGCACGCTTCACCCGCATGCAGCGTGATGCCGAGCCCCGCGTCACGAGCCAAACGGAACGCCTCGCGGAATGGAGCCGCGGGGCAGGCTTCGGGCCCCGCCAAATCGACGCCGACGACGCCGTGGTCGCGTCGTCGGATCGCCGCGCGCACCGTGGCTTCGGCATCTTCGGGCGACCCGGCCCGGAAGATGCACAGGATGAGCCCGGCCGACATTCCCGTTTCGGCGATGCCGCGCCGCAGTCCTTCGAGGGCTTCGTCGACGACGTCGTCGACGCTGCGACCGGGGGACGTCATGAGCGACGGAGCGAAGCGCGGTTCCGCGTGGATGACGCTCTGCGCGTGGAGGTCCACGACGACCTCGTGGGCCGCGCGGACCATGGTCCCTTCGGCCGCCAACAGCGGTCCGAGCAGATCGAAAGGCTTGAGAAACTCTTCGAGGGTCGTGCATCCCGGCGCCGCTCGAACACGATCGTCGAACGCGGCGCACGTCTCTCCGGGCAGCAGACGACCCTGCTCCTCGGCGAACCGGTACAAGGTTTCCGTCCTGAGAGCGCCGTCGAGGTGCACGTGCAATTCGACTTTGGGGCACGCGCGAATGAAGGCGGCATCGACGGAGGAGGTCAGGCGATCACTCCTACGAGGGTGGCGACGAGGCAGGTCGTGAGGAGGCCGCCGATCATCGCGCGCAGGGCGACTTTGGCGAAGTCGCCGCGTCGCGACGGTTCGAGTGCGGAGTAACCACCGATCTGGATGCCGATGCTGCCGAAATTGGCGAATCCGCAGAGGGCGTAGGACAGAATCAAGCGACCGCGTTCGGTGAGTGCGGTCGGGTCTTTCGCGAGCGTCTGGGCCATGTCCTGATAGGCGATCCACTCGTTCATCACGGTCTTCTTGCCGAGAAGGGCGGCCGCGAAGGGCACGTCGGATGCGGGCATCCCGAGGACCCAGGCCAAGGGCCGGAAGATCCAACCGAAGAGCATGGAGAGCGACCACGGCTCGCGGGAGAGCCATCCTCCGGCGTCCCCGCCGAGGCGTTCGCAAAGGCCCCACGCGAATCCGAGTCCCGCATCGAGCAACGCGGTCAGCGCGATGAAGACGATCAACATTCCTGCGACGTTGACGGCAAGCCTGAGTCCGTCGGTCGTCCCCGAGGCGATCGCGTCGATCAGATTCGTGGAGGACCGAGGCAGTGCGAGATCGGTGCGCCCGGCCGTCTCGGGTTCGGCGTTCTCCGGAAGAAGAAGCTTCGCGATCACGAGGGAGGCCGGAGCGCACAAGACGCTGCAAGCGATCAAGTGTCCGGCGATTCCATCGATCCAAGGTTTCAGCATCGTCGCGTAGGTCACAAGGACGGCACCCGCCGTCGTGGCGAAACCGGCGGTCATGCAGGCGTGGATTTCCGAAAGGGTCGCCTTCGCCAAGTACGGACGAATCGTGAGCGGGGCTTCCGTTTGGCCGACGAAGATGTCCGCCGCGGTGGAGAAGGACTCCGCGCCGCTCGTTCCGAGGACTTTCGACAACGTCCGCCCGAGGAAACGGACGATCATCGGGAGGATGCGCAGGTGGTAGAGCACCGACATCAGCGCGGAGAAGAACAGAATGGGCGGAAGTGCGCGCGCGAAGAAGACGAATCCGAGTTTTCCGCCCGGATTGACGATTTCTTCCCCGAAGACGAACTTCGATCCGACGTCGCAGAAGCCCATCAGCGCGTCGACTCCCGCCTGCATGGAAGCGAACGCCTGCTTCACCGGCGTCTTGAGCACGATCACGCTCGACACGACGAGCAACACGATGCCGAAGCCCAACGTCCGGCGATTCACGTTTCGACGGCGATCCTTGGGGCAGAGGGCCCATGCCGCACACAAGATCGCGACGAATCCGAAAAGCGAGTGCAAGCGCTCCATCACTTGGAACCGCCTTCCACGACCTCGACCCACGGGTTGTCCGCGTCGGCGCGGAGAGTGCCCGCTTCCTGAGTCCGGGCGATGGACATGTCGAGCAGCGTCACTCCGAGATCGCGACGCGAGCGCGCGTGCAGGAACGGCGACGCACCGTCGGCGGCGCCCGCGATGTAGTCGGTGGTGACGATCGTCAATTCCCGGTCGTCGTCGAGAGGAGACCCGTCGAAGAGGACGGCGTCGATCACCTTGCGTCCACCGCGCTCGGCCCAACGAACCGTCAGCCCGCGAATCGCGAATCCGCGCGACGGGTTGGCGAGGTGCTTTTCGAGAAGCGTGCGGACGTGCTTTCCCGCGAGTTTGACGGTGACCAACGAATTGCCGAACGGCGACACCATGAACAGCGAACGCACCGTGACGGTGCCCGCCGGAATATCGGCCCGAATGCCTCCGAGGTTGTGGACCGCCACGTCGGCCTCGGACGTCGCAAGCATTTGCTCGGTGAGGAGGTTGCCGATCGGATTGGGGCGACGGATGTCGTAGTCGCGGGCGATCGCCGTCGGCGCTTCGGCGAGACGCTGATTCATGCGTTCCGCAACGGATGTTTCGTGAAATTCGATGATCGGCTTCAGTCGCGGCACGGCGACTTCCGGATCGCCCGTGATGCGGCGAAGACGGGCTTTCTTCGCGACGATCCGGGGCGAGGCATCGTCGAGGGTGAGCGTCACGATGCCGAGGGCTTGTGCGTTGGCGGCCGCCTGAGCGATCAGTGTACCGGTGGACGGGATGACGAGCCCCTCGTCCATGACGTCGCGGTGGTTGTGACCTCCGATCAACACGTCGATCCCTCGCACTTCGCGACCGATGACGAGATGCCGGTCCTTCCCGATGTGGTTGACGAGGACGACCGCGTCCGCCCCCGCCTTTTTCGCCCGATCCACCGCGAGGGTCGCACCGTCGATTTCGGAAAGTA
>CAIWVZ010000231.1 GCA_903916245.1 uncultured Planctomycetota bacterium
AGGACGAGCGACGGCGCGAAGGATCCGAGCGTCAGTCCCAACGCCATCAGGAGCAAGGCCGCCGTCGTCACGCGTCGGCGCGACATGGGATCCCACCAACGACCGAGAAACAGGGCTCCGATGACGTAGATGCCGTCGCCCGCGAGCCCGACCAACCCCGTCGTGAACGGATCGGCGCCGAGATCGCGCGCCCGGAAGGACAAAGCTCCGAAGAACAAGTGCGAGGCGAAGTCGCCGACGGCGGCGGTCAGAAAGACCCGAAAGGACACCTTGCCCGTTCCCGAAACGGGGTCGGGAGCGGCAAGAAACGCGGTTTGACTCAAGTCGACTCCGTGGAATCCCGCCCGGCGAGCAGAAGTCCGATCATGCCCGCATGGCCCAAGCCGGACCATGCCGCGAGAAAGGGAAAGCGCAGCGTTTCGGTCATCGCGGCGACGTCGACGCGATCCGGCCAGCCGCAGGATTCCGGGAGCCAAAGGTGCCGGGAGACCCACGTCCATTCAAGCACGGCGAGACCGAATGCGACCGCGAGACGTCCGAGCCCGAGTCCGGAGGGACGCGGAACGGCGGCGAGAAGCAGCACGCCGAATCCGAGACTGACCCACGGGGCGACGTCGACGGCACGCATCCCCGCTCCGACGTCTCCGAACGCGGTCGCCGCGCGCCCGTCGTAGAAGGTCGGCAACGCGGCGATTCCCGCGAGGCTCGCGACGGCGGCCAACGAGCGTCGACGACCTCCCCCGACGTAGGCCCCGACGCCGAGCAGCAGCGTCAGCAGCGCCACGAACACCGCTCCGGTGCGTTGCAGAAACGCCGCGTCTCCGTCGCTCGACGCCCAAAGACCGATTCCGACGCCCGATCCGAGAAGAAAAGCCTTGTAAGTCGAAGGGCGCACGCCCCAACGCGCCGAGGGCGCGGCGAGGAGTCCTTCCCACACGGCGGTGCGGCCGAGGCACCATCCGACGAGGGCGCACGTCCAACCGGGACCGCCTTCGATCACGAAAGCCAGTCCTCCTTCGAACCCGGGACGATACCGACCGCTTCCTGCGCTCCGCGGACCCCCGAAGCGACAGCCACGTCGAACCCGGGCGTGCCGGAAACGTCGGAACCCGCGGGCACCACGCCTTTCCGCATGGGCGTTCGCTCGACCCACCCACGCCCTCCCCCGAAACCGGGCCGCACACCCGCGTGTCCGACGCGCCAGAGGTCGAAGCGGGTCGGCACGACGTCCCCGGCCACCCGTCTCAAGCGCTCGAGAGCGAGATCACGCCCCGTGTCGTAGTCGAGCGCGGTCAGGAACGCCCGAGAAGGTCCCGTCGCTCGATACGGGAACGCCGTCCGCACGACGAGAAACCCGGCGCCGCCCGACGTCGGGTGCACGGTGGCGTAGGTGCCGTCCTCGTCGTCGGCATCGATCCGTGTTCCGGGAGCCTCGGTGCCGACGGGCAACCGCTGGACGCCGACGGCGGCGACGAACCGCGTCACCGATTCGGGGGCGTGAAGCGAAGGTCGTGACGCGGTCGCGGCGGCGGAGAGCCGCATCGCGACGATCGCGGGTACCGCGAGAACCACGCTCGACGCTCGGATACGCGTCGTCAATCCGCGCGCGGCGTCCGATGCGTAGACCGAAAGTCCGTCCGTCTCCGCCCCGAGAAGCCCGACGACTTGTCGGGGACGCAAGCGCTCGCCGAGTCGAGCGACGACGGGATCGAACCAAACTCCCGGCCCCCCGACGGGCGCGACGAACGATTCTGGGCGTCGACGCCGGGCGTCGAGGAACGCCTTGACGGGCGCCGCGTCGAGATCGGCGAGTTTGCTCGCGAATCGACGCCGAACCGCGAGGTCGAGCCAACGGAGCATCTCCGGCGTCGCCCCCGCGGCGGCGGCGGACGCACGCGCGTCGGGAGCGATCTCCTCCGCGGCGACCCATCGGTCGATCCACGATTCCGTCCGCGAGTCGGCCGTGGAAGCGACGAATCCTCCGTCGCCGCGCCGGACCGCCACGACCCGAGGGGGGATGGTCGATGCGTCACCGGGCCGCGAAGAAGCCGCCGACGCCGCGAGTCGCCGCACGACGCCCGTCGACGACGCACCGAGATCCACTTCGGTGGCCCCGAACGGCAGCAAGCCGGCGTCGCCGCATCGGAAACGCCCGAGGAGTCCCCACGGTTCCTCGCCGAGTTCGAGCACGAGAAGATCGTCCACTCCCGCTTCGAGAAGCCGCCACGCGGCCGCGAGGCCCGACGGCCCCGCACCGACGATCACCACTCGCGCCTTTTCCTCCTTTTCGAACGACGTGGTCGGAAACGCCCCCGAAAGCACGCGATGAGCGCGCGACATCGTCTCTCCGACCCATCGCACGGTGGGAGGATCCCGACGCACGCCGGGCAGAGCCGCGACCGCGCACCCCGCGAGGAACGCACGACGGGAGAACGTCGACGAGATCTCGATCATCCGCGCCCCTTGATCTCGGCCCACGCGGCTTCGATCAGTCCCCGTTGTTCGGAAGTCAACACCGGAAGAAACACGCAACGCTTCAGCGTCGACTCCGGAGGATTGACGATCGGATCGTCGAGAAGTTCCTTCGGAAGCAGCGCACGGGCCGCGGAGTTCGGATTGCCGAACTTCATGTCTCGCGTGATCGACGCGGACACGTCGGGACGAAGAAGGTAGTTCACGAACGCATGCGCGAGTTCCGATCGTCGTGTGCCCTTCGCGATCGCGATGTTGTCGACGAAGATCGTCCCGCCCTCCTCGGGAATCGCGAATCCGACGTCCGCCACGCGTTCGGGAGCGACCGCGGCTTGACGCGCGTCTCCCGAGAACGCGTGCGCCACCGCGTGGTCGCCGACGACGAGCCGGGTTTTCGGAGCGGAATCCCATCCCGTGGGCTTCGCCTTCGAGACGCGATCGGCGGCGCGTCGGATCGTTTCCGCCGTCGGCTTTCGAGGGTCGTCGCCGTTGGCGAACATCGCCGCCACGAGAACTTCGTGCCCGTCGTCGAGGTACGACGACTTTCGCGTCGCCGCGCCGTCGAACAACTGCTTCCACGAAGAAATCCCGCCCGGCACCGTTTTCGTGTTCCACGCGACACCCGTCATGCCCCACATGTAGGGCACCGTATGCGTGTTCGATCGATCGAAGTCCAACCCTTTGAAACGGGCGTCGATGTGAACGAAGTTCGGGATCTTCGAACGATCGAGGGGTTCGAGAAGCGACGCCGACGAGAGACTCGGGACGATTTCGTCGCTCGGAAACACGACGTCGAATCCGGAAGGCGGATGTTCGAGCTTCGCTCGCAGCATCTCGGGCGAATCGAAGTAGTCGAGCACCACCTTGCAGCCGAACTCCTTTTCGAAGTTCGCGACGGTATCCGCGGCGAAATAGTCGGGCCAGTTGAAAACGTGGAGCGTCGGCACCGGATTCGAGCATCCGACCGCGACGAGACATGCGACGAGCATCCAACGATTCATGTCCGAGCCTCCTTCGGCGCGCCGGCGAGGGCGCGCGCGAGCACGATGAGCACCACCGACCCCGCCAAGATCAACGTCGCGAGCGCGTGAACTTTCGGGGAGATCCCGTGACGCACCATGGAGAAGATCTTGACGGGCAATGTTCCGTCACCGGGGCCCGTCGTGAAATAGGTGATGACGAAGTCGTCGAACGACAACGTGAACGACAACAACGCGCCCGACGCGATCGCGGGAGCGAGCGCGGGCAGCGTCACTTTGAACCAAGCCCGAGTCGGAGTGCACCCGAGATCCATCGCCGCCGCTTCGAGAGACGGATCGAGGGACTCCGCACGGGCGGCCACCACGATCGCGACGTAGGCGAGATTGAACGTCGTATGCGCGATCAACGCCGTTCCCAACGAGAGTGGGACGCCGCCCGCCCGGAAGAGTACGAGCAGCGAAATCGCGAGGACGATGTCCGGGATCATCACGGGAAGAGTCACCAGAGCGGCGGCGACGCGCTTTCCGACGAAGGTGCCTCGAAGCCCCATCGCGGCCATCGTTCCGAGCACGGTCGACAGGACCGCCGAACCGCCCGCGATGACGACCGTGTTGACGAGAATCCCGCGTAGTTCGCGATCCTCGAAAAGCCGCACGTACCAGTCGAGCGTGAAGGCGGTGAACGTCGTCGCGAATCGCGCCTCGTTGAACGAGAACGCCGCGAGGAGAACGATCGGCACCCAAAGAAGGACGAGCACGCCCAAGGTCCACGTCGTCGCAAGGCGGCTCAAAGGAGCCCCTCCGAGCGATGCACCCTGCGGTATCCCCAAAGAAGGAGCAGCGTGATCGCGGTCAACACGAGCGTCATGGCGGCCCCCGCCTCGGGGTTGCGTCCGGAGAGGAACGCGAGTTGGATGCGACTTCCGGCCATGAACGCCTGCGCCCCGCCGAGCATCTCCGGTGTCGCGAAGGCGCCGAGAACGGGTATGAAGACGAGAACGCACCCCGCGACGATACCCGGCATCGTCGCGGGGACGACGACCTTGAAAAACACCTGCGCGGGTGTCGCGCCGAGATCCGCGGCGGCCTCCGCGAGACGCGGAGGAAGTTTCTCGATGGCGTTGTAGAGAGGCAGCACCATGAACGGCAGCCATCCGTGCCACAAACCGAACACGGCCGCGAACCACGTATCGAGGACTCCGAACGGTCGCAGCATCGTCATGAGCGCGTAGGTGCGAACGAGAAGGTTCGCCCAAAACGGAAGAACGACGAGGAACAGCACCCAACGGCGCCTTCGCTCGGGCATTCGCGAAATGCACCACGCGACCGGGTACCCGGCGAGGAGACACGCGACCGTCGTGACCGCGGCGACGAGCGTGGACACTCCCACGAGACGCCACGTCGTGGGCGATGCCAGCGCTTCGAGACCGGCCGTCGAGAACGCCTTCGACGCCGTCACCGCGACCGGCAACGCGAGAAACACGGAAAGCCACGCGATCGGAGGAAACAGCCACCATCGGCGGTCGTTCACGACGCGCCCTCCGGCAGCGGCCACGCCTCGTTCCAATCGACCGCGAGAGCCACACGTGCTCCCGCGTGGACGCTTCGACCGACCGCTCCCGGAAGTTCGACGAGCCACGTCGCGTCGCCGACGGCGACGCGCAAAAGCGAACGCGCACCGAAATACGAAACCGAATCGACGGCGCCGACGATGTCCGACGATTCCGTCAGACGCACGGATTCCGGCCGAACCACGACACGACGTCCTTCCCGGTCGACGATGTTGACGGCACCGACGAAGCGCGCGACGAACTCGTCGGCGGGGCGACGGTAGACCGCGTCGGGCGTTCCGATCTGCCGCACCTTGCCGCCGTCCATGACGGCGATGCGATCCGACATGCTCAGCGCTTCATCCTGATCGTGGGTGACGTAGAGAAACGTCATGCCGAGCATCGACTGAATTCGACGCAACTCGACTTGGAGTCCTTTGCGAAGTTTGAGATCGAGGGCGCCCAACGGCTCGTCGAGCAGCAACGCCTTCGGCCGCGTCACGATGGCGCGGGCCAGGGCGACGCGTTGTTGCTCGCCGCCGGAAAGCGTCGCGGGCTTGCGACGTTCCGCTCCCGCGAGCGACACCAAGTCCAACGCTTCCCGAACCTTTTCCGGAATCGAGGAGGAACCCGCCAACCGAAGACCGAACGCGACGTTTTCGAAGACGTCGAGGTGCGGGAAGAGCGCGTAGCTCTGAAACACCATGTTGAGATCGCGCCGATGGGTGGGAACGCGCGCGAGATCGACGCCGTCGAGTTCGAGCGTGCCCCCATCCGGTCGATCGAATCCGGCGATGCACCGCAACAGCGTGGTCTTCCCGCATCCGGACGGGCCGAGCAGAGAGAAGAACTCCCCTTCGCGGATCTCGAGCGAGACGCCGTCGAGAATCCGACGCCCGTCGATGACACGGACGACGTCCTTGGCGACGATGGAAAGCCGACTTCGGGAACTCATGGTGACCGGGCCGGATCGTACCCCCTCCGTCCGCCGCCGATCGCCCGACCGGAGTCGGAGGAATGAAGGATTTTCCCCGGCGGGCACGGCACGACCATCCGAGATTTGACGCCGATCGTCGCAGGGTGTTACCTTCCGCCCGCCGTGGACCGCCGCTTCCCTCTTCGCCTCGCCCCGCTGCTCGCCGTCTTGGCGTTGGCGGGTTGGCTTTGGGCGGCGACCGACGCGCTCGGTCACCGCCACGACCACGATCACGATCACGGCAAGGAATGCCCGACGTGCGTCGTTGCGTCGCAGTCCGCGGAAGCGCTTCACGACGTTCCGGAAGTCGGCGCCCTCTCGTCGGGCACTTGGTCCACCGCGGAACGCGGTTCTTCCATCGCCGAAGCACTCGACATATCGGCCTGTGCCCGTGGTCCCCCGTCGACATCTCCCCCGCGTTCGTAAACCACATCGTTGATTCGGCTCACCGCCCGAGTGGGGGTGCGGCCGCTTGTTCGGGAGATGTCCATGTTTTCTTCTTTCAACACCGGGAAGGGTCCGTCGACCCTTTTCGTCGGTGCTCTCGTCGGTCTCTGCGCGTCGGGGCTCGTCGCCCAGGACGTGAAATCACTCGAAGCCCGCATGAACGAGATGCAGGCGAAATACGAAAACCGCATCGCGGCCCTCGAAGGCGAGTTGGCGCGGATCAAAACCGCTACGGAAGATCCGAGGACGATCGAACGCACGAACGCGGTGGAAGCCGCCGCCGCGACGTTCGACGCATCGGGGCTCCGTCGTTCGTCCCGCAACGGCAACGCGTTCAATCCGGCGATCGGCGTCACGTCGGATCTCATCCTCACCACGTCGGGACGCGACGACTCGTTCGAGTCCGACAATCAGTTCCGTCTCCGTTCGGTCGAGATCAACTTCGCGGGGCGGATCGATCCCCACGTGAAGTACAACCTCGTCCTCTCCGCCGACGAAGAGGAAATCGGCATCGAAGACGCGTACGCCGACTGGGACAAAGGACTGCCGAGCACGTTCACGCTTCGGGCGGGACGCATGCCGATCGATTTCGGCGTGGCGGCCCCGATGCACGACCATGAACTGTCGTTCGTCGACAAGCCCTACGCGATTCAGGAGTACCTCGGAGGCCGCGCCGTGACGACGGGGGCGGCCCTTCACCACTGGTTCGCCGTCGGTGACGTTCCGATACGTTGGAGCGTGGGCGTCGGCAACCGCCTCGACGGCGACAGCCACGCGATCCAAGGCCCCGCGGCGGGAAAGCACCCGCACGCCCACGAAGAGGAGGGCGCCGAGCCGTTCGGCAAGCGCGGCACGGAGAACTTCGTGTGGACCGCACGGGTCTCCGCCTCCTTCGACATCGGATCGGACGACACGCTCCGTGTCGGTACGAGCGGCATCGGCGCACCGAGCGAACGCGCGTTCTTCTTCACGGATCCGCCGACGAACTCCGTGGTCGACACGGCGGCATCGGATCGTTGGGTGTGGGGCGTCGATCTCTTTTGGGAGCGGAAGAACCCGTCGCGGGAAGGCGGCGACCTCCTCGTCGGCGGCGAGTGGATTTGGGCGCGTGAAGAGATCGTCGACGATTCTCTCGCGCCCCCGACGTTCTCCGGGGTCCACGCCCGGGGCGACGGCGGCTACGTCATGGCGCAATACGGGATCGACGCGCGTTGGAGCATCGGAGCGCGCTTCGATACGTTCAGCCACCTCGACGACGCGTCGCTCTCGACCGACGCCGTATCGTTGGCGGTGACTTGGAACGTCAACGAGTTCAACCGAGTACGTCTCGAAGGTGGCTTGATCGACGACGAACTCGCCGCCGAATCGTACGGCTACCTGATGCTTCAATGGACGCTCGTTCTCGGGAGCCACGAACATGGCATCGCTTGGTAACCGCGTCTTCGCCGTCGCGTTTCTCCTTCTCGCGGCGTCTCTCCCGGCGCAATCGCTGAGCGTCGTCGCCACGACGCACGACTTGGGCGACATCGCTCGGGAAATCGGCGGCAAGGAGATCGCTTGCGAGATCCTGTCCTTCGGCGATCAGGATCCCCATCGGGTGTCGGCCCGACCGTCGACGCTGATCAAACTTCGCAAGGCGGACGTGCTTCTCGTCATGGGCCTCGATCTCGAACACGCATGGCTTCCGCCGCTGCTCGAAGGAGCCCGCAACGACGCGATCCTTCCCGGTGCGATCGGACACGTCGACGTCTCGAGCGGCATCGCGCCGCTCGAGATTCCCGCGTCGCTCGATCGATCGAAGGGAACGGACCTTCATGCGAGAGGGAATCCGCACTTCAACGCGAGTCCGGAAGGCGGTCGGCATATCGCCC
>CAIWVZ010000232.1 GCA_903916245.1 uncultured Planctomycetota bacterium
CCGAGCCCGCGTGCTGGACGACGTTGTTCGACACTTCGGCCATCGGTCCGATGTTCGGGACGATGGTCGTCGAAGCCGCGGCTTGGATCGACAGGCCCGGTTGGGTGCTGTTCGCCGGCATCGACACGGAGTTGTAGGCGAGCGTCGAGTTGGTCGCGCGGCGGCACACGATGCCGCCCGGATACGTCGCGTTGCCGAGGCAGTTCCAAATCGTGTTGTTGACGACGAAGTTGTCGCGCACTTGGCCCGTGGCGCTGCCCGCGCCGCCCATGAAGAACCCGATGCCGGAGCAGTCATGGATGCGGTTGCGTTGCACGACGCACGCGTTCGACGAGTCCACGAGGGCGATGCCACCCGTGTACGTCGCGCTTCCGGGAGTCCCCGTCGTCATGCCGACGCCGTAGACTTCGCAGTCCTGCACGGTGGAGTTCGGGGTTTGTGTGAGGACGATGCCGGAGCCGGAGGTGTGGACTTTGCAGTTCGCGATGACGATGCCGTCGCACCCCGCCGCGATGATGCCCGCGCCCGCGGCCGCGCCCGTGACGGTGAGACCTTGAAGCGTGATGTACTTGGGGCCCGTGTTCGCCGTGTTCGCGGTGCCGAATTTGATGGTCTGCACGTTGCCCACGGCCGGGCCGCTGACGACCGGATTTTGACCGGGCGCCGCTTGGAACACGATGCGATTGACGCCCGTGGATCCGGCGAGAGGGGCCGTGATGCCGAAGCCGGTGTAGGGCCCGACGCCGTTGTAGACGTCGAAGACGACCGGACCGGCGACGCCCGCCGAGAGCGCCGTGACGGCGTCGGCGAAAGTCACGAAGTTCGTGGCGCTCGCGGGTTGGGCGCTGTCGATCGTGTAGGTGCCGGTGATTTGCGCCCACATCGGCGAGGTGACGACGATCGCGACGGCGGCGAGACGTGAGGCGCCGCGTGCGAGGAACTGCAGGGTGGTCATTGGAAGACTCCTCGGAACCAAACGCCGCCCGACTCCTTGTCCGAGCGACGGGCCGAGCATAAACCCGCGACGCGAAGATGCGCTAGATCGTTCGGAAAATTCGCAATCGTCGCCGGACGCGCTTCAGCGCGCGGATGCGTCCAAAAGTCGATTCAGCAACACGGGATCGACATGGCCGAAGAATCGTTTCGTCCCGTCGACGAAGACCACCGGTACGGACATCCCCCATTCGGCCTCGAGCGCCGGCTCACCTCCGATATCGACGATGGTGAGATCGATCGGATGGCGCGCCGACGCCGCTTCGATCCGCGCGACGGCTTCGTCGCAAAGAGGACACGGCTTCTTGCTGTAAACGAGGACTTGGAGCGGGCTTCGGGGTTTCGACGATTTCCGGAATGCGCGGACGATGCGCCGCCACCAAGGCGGTTTCAGAGAGCGCGTCGTGCGGTTAACGTCTTTCATGGCCGGGGCTCATGAAACCACCGACGGCGCGTCCCTCCAAGGGGAAGCGCGCGAAGCCTACGTCGAGGCGATGTTCGATCGGATCAGCGCTCCCTACGATCGGCTGAATCGGATCATCAGCCTCGGACGCGATCCGGCGTGGCGTCGTCTCGCCGTGAAAATGGGGGCGATCGGGCCCGGTTCGCGGGTGCTCGACCTCGGGACGGGCACGGGTGACCTCGCTGAGATCATCGCCGAAACGGTGGGGCCGGAAGGTCGCGTGCTCGGGCTCGACTTGTCCGAGGGCATGCTGTCGGTCGCCCGCGTGAAATTGAAGCGGCGTGGTTTCGCCCATGCATCGGTACGGAAGGGGAACGCGCGCGAGACCGGAGAAACGGCCGATGCGTGGGACGCCGTGACGATGGGATGGGTGCTCCGCAACGTCGGTGATCGGCCCGCGACCTACGAGGAGATTCTTCGTGTCCTCAAACCGGGTGGACGCCTCGTCGTCCTCGATTGTTCGAAGCCGGACAACCCGATCATGCGATTCGGATTCTGGATCTATCTGCGCACGGTGATGCCGCTGCTCATCCGTTTCCTCCACGGAGACGGAGACGCCTACCGTTATTTGAAGGAATCGACCGAGAAGTTCCTGACGCCGAACGAACTCACTGCGGAACTGACGCGCGCCGGATTCTCGAAGGTCGTCTGTCGAAAGCTCATGGGCGGCAGTATGGCGATCCACGTCGCGACGCGCTGAGCCCTTAGTGAAGCGTCAGAGCGTGCGCGTCGGAGGCGGCGAAGGATCCGTTGAGCGCGGATGTGCCGACCGCAACCGCTTGAACGATCACGGTGAGACCGGTCAAACCGGGACCCGGAGCCGCGACGTTCAGTGTGAAGCCCGTCGAGGGAAGCGGGCCGAGGTCGAGGAGCAGCGGAGAGGCCGCGGGATCCACGTGAAGCATCGGAAGCCCCGGCCACGTGGGGAACGACCCGACGGGAGCCAACGTCGCGACGAGAGCGGTGGGCGCCGATGAGAACCGTCCCGCGGGCGAATCCACATGGAAGGTGAGAAGCGCTCCGGGCGGTGCGTCTTTGAGGTCGCGTCCCGCACCGGTCGTCGCGGGACCGTCGACACCCGTCGCCAACACGAGATCGTCGTCGCTTCCGGGGCGAAGCGGGAGGACGCCGAACGCTCCCGCGCCGTACGCGGCGATTTCATCGGGGGAAAGCGCCCGCGTCCACACCCCGACGTCGTCGATCACGCCACCGAACCATCGTCCCGCGCCGAAGTCGGACCGTGCTCCGAGCACCGCCGCGCCCGTCGGATCCCACGGACCCGTTCCGACGTTGTTCTCGACATGAACCGTCCCGTCGATGTGCACGCGCGCATGCCCGTTCAAGTCCACGGTGAGAATGTAGTCGTGCCAAAGACCGTCGCGGAAATCGACCGCTACATCGAGCAGGTTGTCCGGCGCCGCGACTTCGGTGCCTGCGAGAGCGGTCCGAAGGGTGCCGTCGCTGCGGGAAATCGAAACGTTGATGCTCTGCGGAGTGCCGTCGACGCCTTGGCTGAACAGCGTCGCGCGTCCCGTTCCGGTGGCCGACGTCTTGAAGCGGAGGCCGACGCTGAACGACGTTCCCGGGATCCAGTCGCCGATCGGAACCGTCGCCGCGTCGTCGACTCCGTCGAACCCGAGGGCACCGGCGAAGCGTCCCGTCATGCGTGCGGGCGTGCCGGGGGCCGCTGCAAGCGTGCCGGGCCGATTGGCGGACGAGGCGTCGACGAGCGTCGTGCCCGACGGTTCGTCGCAGCGCCAAGCACCCGCCAACGTGGATCCCGCGAAGCCGTCGTCGACGACGCAGGTCGCCGCATTGGGAACTCCGGTTGCGGCGCCCGCGTCCACCGTCAGGGTGAGTGGTTCTGGACCTTCCGCGAATGAGTCGGCGATGCCCGTCGGAACGATCTCGATCGACGACGCCCCGACCGGGAAGGTCGCAGTCGTCGGAATCCCCGCGACGTCGACGCCCGGAATCGCGACGCCCTGCGTCCCGAGGGACACCGTCAACGACGATGTGGTCGCGCCCGTCCTCCGAAGGACGAAGCGCCCCCGTCCGCCGTTTTCGGCGATCACCGCGTCCGTGGCGGTGAGCGTGACGCGGGCGCCCGCATCGAGACTCGTTCCGTAGTGTGTGGAAAACAGCGTCCGGGCGGCGGCCACCATCGCCTGCGAAAAAGCAAGACGTGCCGTCGGCGTCGTCCGCACGAGCGAAGGACATTCGAACTGGATCGCGTCGACCGTTCCGCCGTTGATCGATCCGTGGGTTTCGACGTTGTATCCGCCGCTGAAGTAGTTGCCGCCCGCGGGGGAGGCGTTCGCCGGGCTCGGGACGGCTGCGTACCCGAAGGAGTTGAGTACCGCGCCGAAACTCGCCGGTCCGCGCAGGATCGCCGAGAGCGAGTTGCCGGGAAGACCCGCGAGCGTACGCACCGTGGCGAGCGCCAGATAGGTCGCTCCGTTCAACGTCGAATTCGAGAGTCCGAGTTGCGACCCCGAGAGGTTGTATCCGATCTCGACCCATGTTTCGGGATGCCCGTGACCGTGCATGTCGAGGTAAAGCCCGCGTCCATGCTGCGCGTTCATCCGCTGCTTCGCGGTCGCGACGAATGCGTGGAAGTCGTTCCATGCCGTCACCGTCGCGGGAAACCCTTGCGCACCTTCCGCAATCGGACGATTGCAGTCGATCTTCGATCGATCGAGATGGCAGATGACGAGATGCGGGCGTCGTCCCGTTTCCGTCGCGACGAGTTCGGCGAGTTCGCGGGCCAGTTCACTCGTACGCAGATCCGACGTGAACGTGCCGAAGGTGCGATTTGGAATCGACGCCGGAGCGAGTTCGCCACCATGGGCGGCCGTGATCAGAAGCGGAGCGTTGCCGACGACGTATTCGATCCAGCCTCCCGATCCGAGGACGCGAGTCCCCGGCGCCTGCCCGACGAGAAGGCTTGCGCCGACCGTCCACGCGGCGAGAACGCGTTTCAGAGGGTGAAATCGGGGTGAGCGGATGAACGACATCGTGTCCGAAATCGTACTTTACGGAGACCCTCCGGGGATCATTACTTATGTCGATCATCGCCGTTCCATCGCCGCAGCGACGTTTTTCATTTCTTCGACGTCGGGAGCGCCGTTGCCCGTGGGTGGTCCTTTTTCTTCTCGTCGGCGTCGCGGTCGCGCAGTCGGCCGGGAGCGAACGGCTTGTCCCGCAGGGAGTTCCCGGGGCCGTCGCCTACGTGAAGGTCACCCACGAGGAAACGTACGCGCCGGAAGGGAAATCGCCGATCGAGGTTCGCCGCACCGCGGTCCGGCGTCTCGCCGTCGAACCGGACGGCTCCGATCCTCTCGTTCTACGCATCACCTCGCGGACGGATCTCGGCGCCGCGATGGCGCCGACGTCGGACGCGTCTCTCGCCGCGGTCGTCGATGCCGCGAGTTGGGCCGCACGCGATACGGCGGCGGGAGTCGGCATGGTGCTTCCCGTTCCGGTCCTGTCGTCGTCGCGGGTGTCCGGAGATCTCGGCGCGCGCCTCGACTTGTCGCCGTTCGACGCCGTGACCGATGCGGTCGGAAAAGGAACCGTCGGAACTTCCGTGTCCGTCGCTTGGAAGGGCGCACTTCGTCTCGAACCGCGGCGCCGCGACGTCGCGTCGTCGCGGCCCGCCTTCCGTGCTTCGTCGGGGGTGACCTCGGGCATCGGAACGTTCGCCGCGACGATGACGCACGATGCGGTCGACGGTCTTCCCTCGGCCGGGCGTGCGGAGGCGGAACTCGGAGTGGTGACGCCGACGGGCACCGTGCGGGTCGTCCTTTGCGCCACCTTCGAGCGCATCCCGTTTCCGCCCGCCATGATCCCCGGATTGGTCGAGGTCGGTGAGGGCACATTGCCGCTCGTGATTTCCGCTCCGCATGGGGGGCGCGCCAAGGTTCCCGACACTCCCGAACGTACGGGGCAGGGCGTCGATCGCTTCGTGACGGTGTTGGACGGCAACACCTACGAGGTTGCGCGCGGCGTCGTCGACGGGCTTGCGGAGAAACTCGGAGGGAAGCCGTGGTGGGTGCTCGCGAAATCGGCACGCAAATTCGCCGACGTGAACCGTGCGGCGGACAATGCCTACGAGAGCGACGGTGGTCGCGCCTTCTTCGAGGCGTACCACGATGCGGTTTGGACGGCGACGCGTTCCGTCAAGACCGGTTGGGGGACGGGGATGATGTTCGACATCCACGGCCAAGGGACGCGTGCCGATACGATTTTCCGGGGAACGGCGCATCGGACGACGATGGGACGTGCGATCGACGTCTTCGGAAAAGACGCCGTCGTCGGCGACAAGAGTGCGATGGGGGTTCTCGCCGCGCGAGGTCGTCGCGTGTTCCCGGCGAATGCCGATTGGGAGACTCCGGAGCACGCGAGTTACACCGGCGGCTACATCACGCGCACCTACGGAGGTCGTGATCGCGGATTCGACACCATGCAGTTCGAACTCGGCAACGACTACCGCAAGGCCGAAGGTCGGACCGCCGCGGTGAAAGATCTCGTCGACGCCATCGTGTCGCAACGAGAGCACTTCCTCCCCAAGGCCCGTCGATGACCCTGCACGCAGGAGCGAGCGACGTCGTCGTGCCCGTCTCCGTTTCGTGGCACGTGTGGCCCTCGTGCAACTTGGGCTGTCGCTACTGCTACGCGACCTTCGACGACGTTCGTGATGCGTTGTCGAAGGAGGCGGCCTTGGTCGTCCTCGCCAAGTTGCTCGACGCCGGCATGCGTCGCGTGACGTTCGTGGGCGGCGAGCCCCTCCTGTGTCCCCACTACCTCGACCTCGCGCGCGAAGCCAAGCGCCGCGGCGCCGAAGTCGTTCTCGCGACCAACGGCGCGAAGCTCGTCGGGGCGTTCGGCGACGACGTTATTTCCGCGGTCGATGCCGTGAATCTGAGCATCGACGGCAGCAACGGGCGCGTGATGGCCGACGTCGGACGCGGGAACGCGCGCTACTTCGACTGGTGCCTCTCCGTTTGGCGACGGCTCAAGTCGCACGAAGGGTTGCGGCTCGGACTGAACACCACGGTGACGAAAGTCAATGCGAGCGACGACATGAACGCTCTCGTCCGCGATCTCGCGCCCGAGCGTTGGAAGGTGTTCCGTGTCTTGCCCGTCGCCGGCCAGAACGAAGGCGCGGTGGACGACCTCCTCGTTTCGGATGCGGAGTTCGCGGAATTTACCGCGCGCCACGCCGCCCTGCGCGATGCGGGAATCGACGTGCGCTTCGAAGACCACGACGCGATCGAAGGAACGTATCTGCGCCTCGACCCGCTCGGACGCTTTTACGTGAATCCGAAGGGTGGACATCACTACGGTCCGTCGCTCGTCGACGTCGGAGTCGATGCGGCGCTCCGAGCGGTCGGTTGGACGACGGACCACCCGGAGGCCGCGCGGCTGCCGGAGCGTTGGGGGTCGTAGGCGCCCCCTCCGACGGGTTTACTCTCCCGTTTCGATATCGATCACACGCGGCGGAGTCTCGCGACCGACGAATCGCAGATGTGCGCGTCCCGCTTCGACGCGGATCGACTCCTCGCCTTTGACGCCGGGAAGGGTCACGCTGTCCGCCGTCGCGGATTCGTTGACCACGATCCAAAGACGACCCTTTTCGAAATCGACGGAGACGCGTGCCGCGTGCTTCGGGGCGGCGGTTTCCGGAATACCCGCGAGCGTCGCGGCCGCCTTGAGCGTCGCGCCGAGGAGTTCCGGCTCGCGGGCGAACTCGACCGGAATCGGCTCGCGCGTCACCGGAAGGCCCTTGGGGATCGCGGGCGTCGCGACGGGAACCCGCAGCCACTCGCCGAAGCGATTGTCGAACGTGGCGCGTCCCGTCGCCGCGTGATGCGCGGACATCGTCGGTTCCCGCATGGCGACCGGCCGTGTGGCTCCGGCGCCGAGTTCGACGTGGGCGGGGGAGAGTTCGCCGTAGGGATCGCCTTCGAGGCCTCCCGTCAGGAGGATGCGTGTGCCGCGGCGCGCGGCGGCCACCAACGTTCGGGCCGCGTCTTCGTCGAGCACTTCCGGGGTCGGAACGACGACGAGACGGTGGCGCGTCAATCGCGCCACACCCGCGTCGGTCGGAGACAGCGTCCACTCGGAATATGCCTTCGGAACCACGCCGAGGTCGTAGGCGAGAGTCCGAACGACGCGTTTGACGGCGAGGAGTTTCTCCGGTCGCCCGAGGAAGAGTCGACTATGCGGGATGACGATCGCGACGTCCGACGGTCGGGCGTCGCCGAGGTAGGGAGCCACGGCGTTCCAGAATCGGGCGTGGGTGCGCGATACACGCGCTTCGGGCTTCATCGATCCGTCGGGCCGCACGAATCCGATCACGGATTCGTTGTCGATCGGCATGAAGGGATTCACGTTCCACGCCCACTGCACGACGCCGCAGGCGCCGCCGGCGAACGACCACGCGTACTTGCGCTCGAGGAGCCGTGCCGCGTCTTCGGGGGTGCGCAGCGGCCGCCCCTCGGAATCCTCGGCGCGCATCAATCCCGATTCTTGGACGAGACTCGGGATGTCCGCTTTCGTCACGACCGCGTCGAAGAGCAGGTCGTCGTTCTGCCACCAGTTGTGCAGCGAGGTGTAGTCGAGCGAGCCCGCCATCAGCAACTGGGACGGTCGTACGTCGGTCCCGCCTTCGTCTTGTCCGAGGGTGACGAGCGCGCGCGGTGCTTTGGGGTTTTCGGCGGCACGGATCACGTCGCGCAGTGCGGCGGCCCATCGCGCGACGACGGTGTTGGTGAAGCGTCCGAAGTCCACCGCCTTTCGCGGCAGTTTGCCGTCGCGCACCATCGCCCATGCGAGGTCTTCGACGCGCGGGACGTCGAGACCGGCCGTCGCGGGATCCTGCCAGCGCGCCCGGATGCGTTCCGAACTCTCTCCGCTCCAACGGGTCGCGATCCAGTCGTTCCACGCCGCCTTTTCGTTGCGATCGCCGATCGGACGATGCGTCCATAGTTGGTCGGGCGGACAGTAGGACGGTTCGTTGATCAGGTCCCAATGAACCCACCCGTTGTCACGGAAGCGGGACACGAACGCCGAGATGAGCGCCGATTGTCCTTCGAGCGCGCGCGGGTCGAGATAGGGGTGCGACCCACCGAACAACGGCGGAGTGAACGCGAAGAAGTTGAAGCACACGACGATGTCGTTGCGGGCCGCGACCTGAACGTAAGCCTCGAGGGCGTCGAGGATGGATGGATCGACGGCCCCAGAATCGAGCATCGCGCGTTGCCACGCGGTCCAAAATCCCGTGCGGACGTAGTTGACTCCTTCGGACTTCATCCACGCGAAGTCGGCTTCCCAACGCGCGGGATTCGGTTCGAAGAGGAACTTCCGGTGGATCTCGGAATCCATGTAGGTCGTTCCGACCACCGGCCACGGACGGCCGTCTTTCGTCAACCAATCCCGAGAGGCGCCGACCACGGGTGCCCGCGCGCGCAAGGCCGCGTCGCGCACTTCGTAACCCGTTTCGATCGATTCGGGATCGACGCCGTCCGCCGAGATGCGGAGAGCGTGGAGTCCGGGCTTCGTGCCGGCCGGAAGACCGAGTGTGCCCCACATCCATTCGCCTCCGCGAAGGACGACGGGAATGGGTGCGGCGTTCGGGTCGCTGCGGTCGACGACACGGGCGGTCACTTCCGCGGGGAGGGTGCGACCGGGGCGGTGGAGCGAAATCCGGAGAGTCGGGCCCGTCCCGGGTTCGACGATCACGGGGGAAACGATCGCGTCGAGGCGCATGGCTCCGCGCGCGGCTCTGCCGACGAGTGAGACGACCGTGTCGGTCGGGAGCGGACGATCACCCGTCCAGAAGACCCAGCGACCGCCCGCCGCGTCGCCGCGCAGCCGATCGATCTCGAAGAGCGGCGTCGCCGTCGGTCGCCCTTCCGCGTCGAGCACCTGAACGATGGGACGGAGCAGCGCGTCGCGTGGCCCCGACGTCCCGTCTTCGTCCTTGAAGTCCTTTTTCGTCGTGAAACGAACGGTCAGCGTGTAGGCGGTGGAAATCGTCGGAATGGCATCGGCGAAGGCGCGATCGACCCCCGTCATCGTTCCTTCGGCGGGAATCCGCTCTCCCGGTCCGATCAGAAGATCGTGCTGCCATGCCGGAGTGTCGCCGTCGACGAGCTTCGGGACGCCCTTGGCGTCGAGGGCCCACGCCTCGCTGAGCGGATTACCGTCGAGAAACACGGCGTGGCCGCCCGCCATGAGGAATGCACGAAGTGTCGGCCACGTTTCGAGAAGGAAGTGCGATCCGGAGGGGAGGACCACGACGTCCACGGCGGAGCGACGCAATCCGGTGTTCACCGCGTCGGCGGACGTCCACACCGAAGTCGGCCAGCGGGACGCGAGCGCGTCGGCGAGTCCGGGGGCATAGGCGGTCGGAATGCCGGTGACGGCGATCAGGCCGATACGCGGGGGCGGCGCGACTTGTCCGTCGAGCGGCGCGACGAGGCACGAGGCCAAGACGGCGAAAAGGAAGGCGAATCGCATGGGCGACATTCTATGACCCACGGGCGTGGTCGCGGGGTTCGCCTAGAATCCGGCCATGTCGACGCGTCTCCTCTTCAGCGTGCTCGTCTTCGCTTGCGCGGTCTTCGGTCAGCGCAAGACTCCGGAACTCGTCCCGACCGCGTTGCTCAAGCGCCTTCGCGAGGGGGTTTCCGCGGTGGCGGAGGTGCGTCTCCCGCCCGCGGAGGAGCCCGTTCGGATCGAGTCGTTGGACCCGCAGGGGCGTCCCATCGACACCGTCGTCGGTCCGCGAGGATCGGACTCGCGGGTCTTCGTCGGTGTCGGCGACGCTTCGCAAGGGCCCGTCACCGGACGCATCCGCGTCCATCTTCCCGGCGGGCCGTGGGAGGCCGACGTGCGTGTGGGCGTCGCCGACACCGGTTGGGTCATGCATCTGAACCCCGGATTCCACTACGACCCCGTGTGGTGGAACACGCAGGCGGATTACGCCGAACACGGTGCGCGGCTCGAAGGACATCAAGGGCCGGGCATCACGCTCGTCGAGGAGTACCTCGCGTTCCTCGAACGTGAACCCGCCGCAAAAGCCGTGCTGCATCAGTTGCCGTACGTGAAGACGTTTCTCGAAGCCAAGCCGCGTCGTCGCGCCGAACTCCTCGCAGCTGTCGCGGCGGGGCGGATGGTGGCCGTCGGTGGTTCCTACAACGAGTTTTCGTCGACGTTGATCGGACCAGAAGCGTCGCTGCGGAATCTCGCATCGGGCAGCCGCTGGACGGAAGAGATGCTCGGCGGCGCTTCGGACACGACGTGGCAGTGCGACGTCTTCGGACACGACCCGTCGTTCCCGTCCTTGATCGCGGGAGCGGGAAAGAAGTTCACCGCGTTCGCCCGTGGACCGTTCCACCAGTGGGGCGTCCTTCACGAACTCGCGGGGGGCGCTCGGGGCGGCATGAACTTCCCGAGCGAATTTTGGTGGATGGGGCCGGACGGCAAGCGCGTGTTCACCCACTACATGCCGGGGCATTACGGGTATGCCTACGCGCGCCTCGCCCGAGGACGCAACGACGCACCGGCGTTCGAGCGCGCCGAGACCATCGTCGGGACGATGTTCGAAGATTTACGCGGGATGGCGCTGACGCGTCACATCATGCTGCCGATGCACGAGGATTTCGTGCGTCCGCTGCGCGGGCTCGGGGAAC
>CAIWVZ010000233.1 GCA_903916245.1 uncultured Planctomycetota bacterium
CGGTCGCGTCGAGTTCCGCGAGGTGCCGCCCGGTATCTATACGATCGGTGTCTCGGCGGACGAGTATCTGCCGCAGCCCGTACCCGCCGTCAACGTCACGCGCGGGACCCGCACGGACGTTCGGGTCGTTTTGAATCGTGCCATCCTGTTCGCGGGGATGGTCACGGAAGAAACGCAGGGGCGTCCGATCGAAGGTGCTTCCATCGACTTCAACGGCATGATGCGCGCGGTGAGCGGACCGGACGGACGCTTCCGGACCACCGCTCGTGTGCTGCCCGCCGCGCTCGACGTCATCCGCGTGCATCACCCCGACTTCGATTCGCAACACTTTCTCCGCATGCCGATCACCGACATCGCGAACATTCGACTCGCGATGGGGCGCGGAAAAGGAACCGTCGAAGGACGACTCGTTCCGATCGGCCGTCGGGAGCTCCCCGGCCGATTCATCGCGCGGGTTCTGCGTCCTCTCGAGGGCAAGGATGTCGAAGTGCGGCGCGAGGTCGTCGTCGTCGGCAAGGACTCCTTCCGCATCGAAGGCGTTTATGAAGGGCTTTACGTTCTCGAGGTCGAATTCCCGGGTTCGGCGCTGGCGGGCTGCCGCGAGGAATTCGATCTGACGGCCGAGCCCGATCGCCGCAAGGCGTTCGAGTTTCGCTTGCCGGAAGGCGCGAACGTCACCGGCACGGCGTCGTCCCGTGCGGGAGCCAACGTCGGGGTGACGATCGCGTTGGTCGATGCGAACAATCGCGTGCGTGCCCGTGCCGTGACGGGGGCGTCGGGAGCGTTCGCGTTCGAAGCGGTACCCGCGGGCGAGTGGCGCTACCGCGTCGACGGGCGCGTCCCCACGACGTGGTCGCCGCCCTTCTCGGTCGAAGAAGGCCGAAGCGTGGTCCACGCGTTCGAACTCGAGTCCGGAAGCCTCAAGAACTAGGCAGGCCGAGCCCGACGTGGAGCAGCCACGTCTCGAAGAGCGCGCGATCGGAATCGTCGAGCGTCGATGGAAGCGCCGACGCCTGGCGACGCAGCAGCGCGCGCAGCGGGGCGAATGCGGGGCTCCGGTGCGAATCCGGTGACAGCCACATCCAGCCGTCGTCGGTGATCGCCGCCGAGTCCGGGCGCGTCGCCGGACGGCTTGCGGCGACGGGGGCGGGCCACCACGCGGCCGCTTCGCGCGCGCGTTCCGGATGGCGGGCGACGAACGCGTCGTAGAGATCGCGGGCCTCGGGCCGATTCGCCTCGATCGCGATGACGACGCGTGCGTCGTCGAGCGGATCGTCCGCCGCTCGAGGCAAGGGGAGATTCCACAACCCGCGGCGGCCGAGCGCACGGGCGATCGCGAGACGCAGCGCGCGTCGATCGCGGGATCTCGAGAGCGCTTCGACGAGCGGTTCGTCGGAGACGCGCGCGTCGGGGAGCGGCGCGTCGAAGACGTTGTCCGTCAAGGCGCGCGTGAGTGCGTCGAAGTCGGGATAACCGTCGGAGGCGCCGATGGCGAGAAGCGCGGGGAGATCGAGACTCTCCCATGCCTCCGCCGCATCCGCTCCGTGGGCGAGGCGCGCGTAGATCGGAAGATCCGCATCGGCCGTCGCCCCCGCAGGCATTCCCGGGTACGACGACCAAGACTCGGTACGACGCATGAGTTCGACGCGGGCGGCGGGGGACGCGGGCCACGGCCACGCACGTAGGGCGTCGTCGGACATCGCCTTCGCTACCGCCGATGTGAGATAGGGCAGCAGCGCATCGCGAACCGTGCTCGAACGGGTGCGCGAAGCGAGGCGGGCGAAAGCCGATACCGCGCGCTCGGGCCACGCATGTGCGGGTGAAGGCAGCGTCGTCATCGCGCGGAGGTCCACGGGGCGGATGTCGCGTGCCGCGTCGAGAACCGTGGTGATGACTTCCCTCGGATTCGGGATGGAATCGCCCGCGTCGCCGAACCACGTGTCGAGGAGATCGACGACGGAGTCGGTTTGGGTGGTCGGCGGAAGCGCCGCCACGACCGCCGAGAGATCCATGTGACCAAGCCACCAACCGACCGAGGGATCGGTGTAGGGCAGTCCGCGAAGAAGCGCCACGATGCGCTCCGCCGTTTTACCTTGGGAGGCCGCGAGCGTTTCGCGAACGGACATCGGCGTGTCGGGTGCGGGCGTACGCAAGAGCAGGTGGCTCGTCACGACGCACCAAGCGCCGTCGCCGGAGGCGAGCCGCGCATCCACCGCGTCGATCAACTCCGCATGGGCCGCGCACGGGTGCGGGGCGTCGGGGGCGCGTCGGGCGTCGACGGTCGTCCACGCGTCGAGACGCCGCAGACGTGCCGCTTCTTCGAAGCGTGCGAGCACGGCTTTCGTCGGCCGAACGCGCGGATCGCGGACGAGAGTCGCCAGTTCGGAGGCCGTCCCGAAAGGGTCTACGGCCCAACGGTTGACGAGGAGGCGGACACGGAGGTCCGGATCGTCGTCGGGGGCGCCGCGCAGGCGTTCGCGCGCCGTCTCGGTGGCGGGGTGTCGCGGATCCGGGAAGGTCGGGATCGTGTCGAAGAGATCACGGGCACGCGCCTCCGCGCGAACGGAAGGGTCGAGCAGTGCTTCCGTCAACGCGGGGCCGACCTCCGACGGAAGCGACCACACGACGTCGGTCGTCGGTGCCGCGAGCAGGCGACGCAAAGCATCGCGGATGTCGGGGGCGACGGAGGTCGGAAGGACGGCGGAGAGCGTTGCGATCGAAGAGGCGACGATGCGCAGGTCGGACGACCGAAGGCGGGCGCCCACGTCGCGGACGTGGGCGTCGAGAACTTCCCCGAGGCCCGACGGCCGGGCCGCTTCGTCGGCGGAGACGCCGATTTTGACTTTCGCGAACGCCGTCCGTCCGTCGAGTCCGACGCCCCACACGAAAACGGTGTGGGGCCCGGTCGAGGGAAGTTCGACGCAGGGCCGCGGGTCGGAGGCCCGCCAGGCGGCCGTGAAGCCGACGACTTTGAAACACGGAACCGCCGCCGCGCCGCCGCGCCGATCGACGACGCCGAGGCGCCCCCACGTAAGCGGCGTGCGTGGGCCGTCTCCGAGGCGCGTCGCGAGAGCGTGCCGACGCGGATGTCCGCGATGCAGCATGTCGTCGAGGACGTCGCCCACCGCGCCCGTCGGAGGAGTCGTCGACAACGTGCACGACGGCTGCTCCCCGTCGAGGGCGTCCGTGAAGGGGAAGGGAATCGCGTCGTGATGCCCTTCGACGACCAACGCCGAGAAGACCGCGCCGTCGAGCGGGCCATCGGCACCGATCAGCGTCGGCGTCAAAGCCGTCGTACCTTGCGGGGTCGTCGTGCGCGTGAAGCGCACGTAGGCGTCCGCGGCGTCGACCACGTGGTGTTCGGCGTCGGCGTCGGGAACGACCGCTTGGATGATCAGGTGTCGCACCGATCCCGCCGCGGGTCCGAAGTCGGGAAGGGCCGCTTTTCCCTCGACATCGGCGACGACGACGGCGGAGCGGACGTCGAGGCGTTGCACGGCGCTGACGAGATACGGAGTGGACGGACGCCCCCGCAACGTCGGAGACGGGGGCGGACCTTCCGGAACGGCGACCGCGTCGTCGACGGACGGGAAGGCGGGGACGCCCCGAACGAACGTGAAGGCGCCCGGCGTCGTCGCGTCCGTGGAGTGGGCGCGGAAATCGTGATCGACGATCGTCGTCGCGGATTTTCCGTCGGGCGTCGTCAGCGTCGCCTCGATACGGACCGATTCGGTCGACGGCGGCGTGTCGTCGAGACTCAGAAGATAGGGCGCGTCCGGTCGGATCGCGAAGGATCGTGTTGACTTGAGTCCTACAGATCCGCAGGACAAGACGACCGTTCCGGCCCGGGACACGGAAACGGCGAGATGGCGACGACGTCCGGGGACCGGAGTGATCGCGATGTTCGGGGCCGCGTCGAGCGGAGTGATGCGGGCGATCGCGACCCGGATCGGAGGGCCACGTCCGGTGTGGAGCCCCAAAGAGAGCCGATCTTCGGAGGCGTCCGGCGGCACCACGTAGTCGACGATCATTCCACCGACCGCATCCGTCGTGAGCGTCCCGAGGTCGACTTCGGTGTCGCCGTGGCGCAGGTCCGCGCGTAGCGTCGCGTCGGCGAAGGGGCGTAGCGGAGAGAGTTGATCGTCGGCGTGAAAAACCGTCACGCGTGCGCGGATCCGTTCGCCGGGAGCCGGTGTCGCGTGGTCGACGACCGTGTGGGCGGCGGATCGCGGCTCGAGTGCGCTCGTCGGCCCGCTGCGTTCGATGGGAAGAAGTTGCGTATCTCCGTCGACCGTGACCGGGATACTCGTCCTCGCCGATCGCAGGGGATTGGAGATGAAGATCGCGAGTCCACGGGCGTCCGTGGTCGCCGTGCGGGAAGCGTGGATGACTTCGGCTCCTTCGACGGGCTGTCCGTCGCGGGTTACCGCGACGACGACCGCGTCGTCGAAGACGTGGGCGGTGGCGACGATTCGGCTCCGGACTACCGTTCGGATCGCGACGGCGTCTCCGTCGACCAGTTCGAGCACGAAACGCTTCGGCACAGACGCCGGGATCGGGAGTCGCGTGTCGCCCGGCGCGAGGGTCGCTTCGTGCAGGATCGGACCCTCGGTGTCGGCGCGAAAGCGCACCACGAGAGCCGCGTCGAGAGAGCCGGGAATCGGAAGCGCATCGACGTCCGGGATGCGGATTGTCGGATGGACCGAACGGGTGATCGGCACGAAAAGGGCGACGAGCGGGGGGATGCCGGCCACCGCGGGAATCTTCGAGCGCGCGGCATCCGCCGCTTCCGCGATACGTGCGGCACGGCGGGCGAACGTCGCCACTTCATCGTCGCGAAGTCGGAGTTCCGACGCGTAGTCCATGGCGGTGCGCCGATAGGGCCCGAAAACCGGTTGGAAGTCGGGATGACGGCACGCTTCGTCGTCGGCGAGAAGATGTTGTCGAAGGGCGACGAGGGCCCGAAAAGCGGTTTCCGACGTGGGGTCGCGTTCCGCGAGCGCGATCAAGGCTTCGGCGCGTGGGCGACCTTCGAGGGTCGCGGCTCGAAGGAGATCCCGGCGATCGCGTTCGATCGGGCTCGTCGGCGCGGGGAGGGTCCCGAGCAGTCGGGCCGCGGCACGCATTTTTCCGGCGCCGATGAGCGCTTGGACTTCGGCCAAGGGACTCCCGGGAGGAGCCCACCCCGATTGACCCGACACGCATGGGATGAGCACGAGCAACGAGACGAGAAACCCCGCGCGAAGCATGTCGTCATTGTAGGGAGTGGGCACCCGGATCTCGAAGACGGGCAGCAGGATTTCTCCGGATGTCCCGACGGCTTGGCGCGCGGGCCCCGCGTCCACTACGTTCGGTACGCAGCGCCATGAAAGTTACTCAAACCACCGCTCAACCGGCCGCAGGTAGTCCGATCTGTTTCCTCGTCACGGGCGTCGGCGGTCAACTCACCGCCCGTGTGAACGGCGGAGCCGTTCCGGTCAGCGCGACCCGAACGAACGAGGGGTGGATGGTGTGTTTCGTGCCGCCCGCGTCGGGGGCCTATCAGGTCGAGCTCGCCAGCGGCAAGCGCCAAACCGCCGCGTTCCGCGTCGCGATTCCCTGACCGTCGTCCCGGGGACGACGCGCTATCCTGCACCCCCGAGCGGGTTTACGGCGAATGGCTTGCCGTCACCCGTCCCGGATGCCGATGAAACGGGATCGGGTGCAGATTTGCTGAAGAGTATCGGAACCAACTGGGTACGGGTGGGGTTCGCCGTCGTGGTGAGCTTCCTGCTCGCCCCCTTGCTCGCAAGTCGCCTCGGCACCGAGTTGGCGGGCTCATGGGGCGTGATCAACGCCTGGCTCAGTTGGCTCACCCTCATCACCGCGGGCATCCCGATGGCCTCGGTGCGTCTCTTCGCCCAACACATCGCGAAGGGGGACGTCGACGGATTGAATCGCGCCATCGCGACGGTCGTCCGCATCACGTTCATCTTCGGCGCGCTGATCGGTATCGGCGCGCTCCTGCTCTACATCCCGTATTCGGAAGTCAATCTTCAAAGTGTCCCGCTTGGACATACCGACGACGCGTCGAACGCCTTCCTGATCTCCGCGCTGCTCGCGGTCGGTGGATTCGCCATCCAAGTGCCCTACGGGGTGCTGATCGCCCACGGCAACTTCCCGCTGTCCAACCTCGCGCAGATCATCGCGTTGATCGGTCGGTTCATCCTGAACTGGATCGTGCTTTCGGTGTTTACTCCGTCGCTGACCGTGGTCGCCCTCGCCAACCTCGCGATCAATATCGTGGATTTGGCGATCGGCGTGGCCTTCGTCAAATGGAAGCACCCGAACGTCACGTTCGTCGGGGCGAAGGCGGGCCCGGTTTTCGGTAGCGGCATTTTTTCTTTCAGCCTCTACGTCCTCATCCTTCTCGCGGGCGGAAAACTCACCTATTCGCTCGACTCGATCATCATTTCGAAGGCGCTCGGCGACCATGAAGTGTTGGCCTTCGAAAACGGGAAGATGTTCGTGGTCTACCTCACGGAGATCATGGTCGGCATCGGCTCGGTCATGCTTCCCGCCGCCGTGAAGTTCAAGGAACAGGGGCGGATCGACGAGATCCGTCGGATGTCCCTGCCTTGGATCAAGATCGCGACGGGCGTTTCGCTCCTCGCGGCGATCGGACTGCTCGCGTTCGGCGACGGGTTCATCGCGCGTTGGATGATCAACGCCCGTGGTTTCAATCACGTCGCCGCCGGCGACACGATGCGCGTGTTCACCATTTCGCACATCTTCTTCCTGCCCGCCTACGGCGTGATCGTCATGCTGCTTATGGGTCTCGGCAAGCCGAAGGGGCCGTCGTTGCTCTACGTAGGGGCGGGATTGCTGAATGCGGGATTGTCGATCGCCCTCGTTCCGCATTTCGCGACGGCGGGCGTCGCATACGGGACCGCGATCGCCAACGCTCTCTTCACTTTGGCCATGTATGTGACCTACTGCCGTGAGATGCGGGTCGGACTCGACGAGGTGATTTCTCGTACGGCGGTCAAGCCGATCCTCGGTGCGTTACCCGTCGCGGCCGTCGCGTGGTGGCTGCGCGGGGTGCTGATTCCCGTGGGCACCGCCGATGTCCCCGCGCCCCCTCCGTCGTGGATCGCGTTGACGGCCGGCGGCGTCGCCGTCACGGCCGTGTTCGCGGTGGTGTGGGTGTGCTTCGTGCAGCGCGGCGAGGGTGAATTCGACCTCTGGGCGCGTTGGCGTCGTCAGCCTTCGTCGGAATCGTAGGGCGCGAGAATCCGATCCTCGGTGCCGCGCGGGATGCGCACCATCGACGCGCGGAGATCGAGGAGATCGCGTAGCCGCACCGTCGGAGCGTCGGAGGGAATCGCTTCGGTCGCCCGTCGAAGGAGGTCTTCCGCGACGGCGGCCGAAGTGCGGAGTGCATAGCCCAAACCGACTTCCGCGAGATCCGTCGCGACGGCGACGACGAGCGCGAGACGGGCGTCGGGTGAAAGGGCGGCGACGTTTCCGAGTCGCTTGTCCGTGGGCCCGCATCCCAAGGTGGCGGCGTCTTCGAATGAAAACGCGGTCGCGAAGGGCCTATGTCCTTCCGCGCGGGCCCAATCGACGAGACGGCGCGCCGTCGCCGCGAGGGGTTCGGGCGCGTCGTACGTCCGGGCGCGAACGGCCGCGAGGAGTTCCGCGCACGCGCGTTCGGTCGCCGCTCCCGCGACATCGGCGTCGCCGCAGAGGTGGAAGGCGAGATCGAACGTGGGGGCGAGCGTCTCGGTGACGAGGGCGGTCGCCGCCGCGTCGTCGCCGCCCGCGAAGCGGGTGATCGGGTCCGGTCGCGGCGTCGTGCTCACGTCCCGGCTTTCTTGAAGAGGTCGGCGTACTCCGGAACGATGTCCGCGACGAACGCTTTCATACCTTCCACCGTCTTGTGGTGTTCGAGCATGAGCTGCAGGACGTCGAAGGGAATCGTCGCGACATCGGCACCGGCCAACGCGCATTCGCGCACCTGCCGCGGATTGCGGAGCGATGCGGCCAACACTTCGCAGTCGAATCCGTAGTTCGCGAAGACCTGCACGCAGTCTTCGATGAGTTGAACGCCCGAGCGCGTGCCGCCGTCGTGGGCGAATCCGTCTTCGTCGCCGCCTTGCGCGACCTTCTTGCCGAGCATCGGGAAGTAGTCGGTCTTGCCGCCCGGCAGACCGAACTTCGCGCGGAGATCGTCGTCGATGCGTCCCGCGAACGGAGAAACGTAGCGGGCTCCGGCCTTCGCGGCGAGCATCGCCTGTTCCGCGGTGAAGATGAGCGTCGTGTTCACCGGAATGCCGCGATCGGCGAGAGTCTTGATGGACTTGAGCGCGTCGAAGCGAACCTTGGCGTTGGCTTCGAGCCCCGGATTGACCGGGATTCTCACCACGACGTTCCCGGCGATGCCGTTGAAGCGTTCCCAGAGGTAGAGACCCTGCCCGGTCATCTCCGCTTCGGTGGTCCCGATCACTTCGAGACTGACCGGCGTATCGCCCGCCACGGCGAGGATGCGTTCGATCTGCGTTTCGAGAGACGCCGAATCGCCCTTCTTCTTCGCGGTCTCGACCGCCTTCTTGATCAGGGACGGATTCGTCGTGATCCCGTCCACGATGCCCCACGCGTAGGCTTCCTTGATTTGGTCGATGTCGGCGGAATCGATGAAAATGCGCATCCTGGCTCCTCGGGGCTCCGGTCTCGGACGTCCCTGCGGCGGGGATGCTAGCAGGGCGTCAGCGGAGGCGGACCTCGACCCGTCCGTCCGCGATGCGAACGTCGTGGATCGGAAGGCGGGAGTCGCGGTCGCCCATCGTGCAGCGCCCGTCGGAGAGCTCGTAGCGCCATCCGTGGGCGCGGCAGATCACGGCGCCTTCGAAGGGGTAGCCTTGGGACAACGGATCGGAGGCGTGCGGACAGAGGTCGTCGAATGCGGAGAGACGTTCGCCGTCCTTGAGAACCGCGACCCGTCGTGTGCCGACGCGGACCATCTTCGGCACCCCGTCCTTCAAAACATCGGCGGGGAGGACGTCGGTCCAGTCGGAGGGGGTGGTCATCGGACGGCGACCACCGTCGCCGCGGGAACACCGCCGACGAAGGCCGCCACGGCGGCGTCGACGGCGGCGGGGTCCTTCGATTCGAAGGTGACGTACGCGGTGTACCCGTCGGCCCCGTCGACGGGGTATGAACCGAAAGCGACCGTCGGGAACCGGGCGGCGACGTCGTCGAGGGTCTTCGAAAAGTGTCCCTCGTCGGCCACGAGGTCGACGCGACGCAGGATGAAGGGCGCCTGCCGGAAGCGCTCGCGGATCATCGTGAACTTGCGGCGTACGAGCGACGGCGTGCCCGGGAAGATGTGGACGTTGCGCATCGCGACGACCGGCCAGATCGATACGTCGCCTTGTACCAACACCGCGCCGTCGGGAAGGTCCGCCATGCGAAGGAGCGCGTCCGTGATGGGTGGCGTCGCGCGGGTCCGAATGATGTGTTCGAGGTCCGGGTTGCGGACGAGTGGGACGCCGAAGGCTCGCGCGGCCGCGGCGATCGTGACGTCGTCGAGGGTCGGACCGACGCCTCCGGTGGTGAAGACGTGTTCGACGTGCGACGACGCGCGTCGAATCTCGGATGCGAGGAGATCGAGATCGTCCGGGAGCACGGTCAGGCGGTGGAGTTCGACCCCGATTTCCCGCAGTCCCGCGATCAGGAAGGGCCCGTTCACGTCCTGCACCTTCCCGGTCAGGATCTCGTTGCCGATCACGAGGATTTCGGCGCCCGTTCTCATGAGGGGATCGTAGCAGGGGCGCGGTTGCGCGGGACTGCCCTCCCGGCGACACTCGGCGTCGGAGACTCCCTTGGCCAATTCCTCCATGTTCCGACGCAAGTCCCCCGATCAGGTCGTACCCGAAGGATCCCATGGGGGAGGGCTGAAGCGCTCCCTCAGCGCCTTCGACCTCACGATGCTCGGGATCGGAGCCATCATCGGTGCGGGTCTCTTCTCAAGCATCAAAGAGATGATCACCGGTCGCGTCCTCGCGGACGGGTCGCTGTTCGTCGGAGCCGGGCCGGGCGTCATCCTGTCGTTCGCGATCACCGCGATGGCCTGCGGATTCGCAGCGTTCTGCTACGCCGAGATCGCTTCGATGTACCCGGTGTCCGGAAGCGCGTATTCGTACTCCTACGTCGCGTTCGGCGAAGTGGTCGCGTGGATGATCGGTTGGGACCTGATGGTCGAGTACGCGATCGGCAACGTCTACGTCGCCGCGTCGTGGAGCGACTATTTCACCAACTTCCTTCGAGGCATCAGCAACGGAGCGATCCACGTTCCCGAGTGGCTCGGGATGGACTTCCAGTCCGCGACGATGAAGGTGAAGGCCGCGACCGACATGCTCGCCGCGGGAACCGCGTCGGCGGCGGATCTCGCGTCGGCGAAGGAAACCCTCGCGGCCTTCGCGGACGCGCCGCGGATCGGCCATTGGGTGGTTTCCGTCGATCTCCCGGCCGCTCTCATCACGCTTCTTCTCACGGTTCTGCTCTTCGTGGGCGTCAAGGAAAGCGCCCGCCTCAACACCTTCATGGTGATCTTGAAGGTCGGTCTCGTCGTCGCGTTCATCGCGATCGGATTCGGCCACATCGACACGAACAACTGGACCCCGCTCATGCCGAACGGGTTCACCGGCGTGTGGCACGGTGCGGCGCTCGGGTTCTTTTCCTACATCGGGTTCGACGCCGTGTCGACGGCGGGTGAAGAGGCCAAGAACCCTCAACGCGATCTTCCGCGCGGCATGATCTGGTCGTTGATCATCTGCACCGTGCTCTACATCCTCACGGCCGCCGTCCTGACGGGCGTCGTCAACTGGAAGCAGCTCGAAGGCAACGATCCGCTCGCGGAGGCCTTCGAAAAGATCGGCATGCACGGCGCGTCGACGGCCATGGCGTTCGGCGCCGTCATCGCGATGGCGGCCGTGCTCCTCGTCTTCCAACTCGGACAGACACGCATCTTCTACGTGATGGCCCGCGACGGCCTGCTCCCGAAGGTGTTTTCGAGCGTCCATCCGAAGTATCAGACGCCCCACGTCAACACGTGGCTCGTCGGCATCGTGGTGGCCATCCTGTGTTCGGTGCTGACGCCGGATCAGGCGATCGGGCTCACCAATATCGGGACGCTCTTCGCGTTCGTCCTCGTCGCGCTCGGCGTCATCGCCTTGCGCATCCGCGAGCCGCACCGGCCGCGCCCCTTCAAAGTGCCGGGATATCCGTTGACCCCGATCCTCGCGGCTCTCGCGTGCCTCGCGTTGATCTTCGGACTCGAATCCTCGAACTGGTGGCGCTTCGTCGTGTGGCTCGGGATCGGGCTCGTCTTCTACTTCCTCTACGGCTACCGGAAGTCGAAACTCGCGTCCTAGCCGTCGAAGATGACGGCGCGCTTCACGGTGACGAAGAGGAGGCGCGCCGCAAGGACCAAAACGGCGCCGACGACGCCGAGCCACGGCGTCGCTCCGTCGCCGAAGAGCGTCCAACCGACGACGAGCAGGCCGACAACGGCCCACGCGACGACGGCGCGGAGGCCGTTGGCGATCGGGATCCGTCGGTTCTTCAAAACGTGGCGGGCGATCGTGATGGAGAGCACCGATTGAGCGGCGAGCGTCACGACCGCCGCCGCGACGAGAGCCCACGTCTTCGCCCCGAGGACTTCGATGAACACGCGGCGGAACGGATCATGCGACGCGTAGAACATCCAAAACACCAACGTCCCGACGTGAACCGTCCCGGCGATCAACACGGCGCCTTTCAGGAGCCCGGGAGGGTGTTCGCGGGCGACGCGCAAAGGCGGCGCGATCGGAATATCCGACCACTGCATGCGCTGCACCGGAATTTGATGATGCAGATCGGTGGGGCGGTTCGAGGTGGAGGTCACGACGACGGCTCACGCGGATGATAGCCTCGCGCGCATGAATCGCCCCGCCATGCTTCCGCGCACGCTCGGTTTCCGCGAGGGGCTGGCCGTGCTCGTCGGGATCATCATCGGCTCGGGCATCTTCCGGGGGCCGGGCAAGGTGCTCGCCGCGTGCGGCACTCCGGGATGGACCCTCGCGGCGTGGGTCGTAGGCGGTGTGCTGTCGTTCATCGGCGCGCTCGTGGTGGCTGAGTTGTGCGCCCGATTGCCGCGTGCGGGAGGCACCTACGCGTTCCTCAAAGAGGCGTGGGGGGCTCCGTCGGCGTTCGCTTTCGCGGTGTCGGCCTTGATCGCGTTCAAGCCGCTCGCGATCGCGGGCATCGCCCGCGTGTGCGGCGAGCACGCCCTGATCGCGTTCGGTATGCGGGATCCGTCCGCGGCGGTGGTCGGCGCGACGTCGGTCGGTCTCGTGGCGGGGCTGACCTTGTTCAACATCCGCGGAGTTCGCGGAAGTGCGCGGCTGCAGATCGTCGCGACCATCGCGAAGGCCGTCGCGTTGGGGGCCGTGATCGTCGCGGCGTGGTGGTTCGGCAACGCCGACGGGTTCCGTCCCGTGAGCGGAGCCGCGGCGATGCCCTCGGCGACCGCGTTCGCCGGAGCGCTCGCCGCGGTTCTTTGGGCTTACGACGGTTGGGCCGATCTCGGGTATCTCGCGGGAGAGGTGAAGGAACCCGCGCGCATCCTGCCGAGATTGTTCGCCGTCGGACTCGCCGTCGTCGCGGCGTTCTATCTCGCCGCGAATCTCGCGTATCTGAGCGCGCTGCCGCCGGATCGCATGGCGGCGGGAAAAACGGTTGCGGTGGACGCCCTTTCGGGACTTCTCGGAAATGGGGCGGCGGTGACGGCCGCCGCCGCGGCCATCGCGGTATCGACGTTCGGCGCTCTGAACGCGTCGATCTTGAGCGGCGGGCGGATTCCCTACGCGGCCGCGGCCGACGGGCTGCTTCCGGCGAAGCTCGCGCGGCTCGACGCGGCGGGCACTCCGACGACGGCACTCGCGCTCCAGGGAGGGCTCTCCGCCGTTCTCGCCGCCTCGGCGACGTTCGAGGACTTGGCCGATGCGTTCATCGTCACGACTTGGGCGTGGTACGTGCCGATGGCGATCGCCGCCGTCAAGCTTCGCCGTGCCGCCGGAGCTCCGGCGGCGGGGACCTACGCGATGCCTTGGTACCCGTGGCCCGTCGTCGTGTTCGTCGTCGCGGCGACGCTTTTTCTCGGTCTACGCTTCGCCGCCGATCCGCTCGCGAAGATCGCAGCCGGATTCACCGTGGCGACGTGGGTGCTCGGGCGCCTGCTGCACGGGGGCGTCAGGGAATCCGGTGCATCCAACCGCGGGGATCCTCGGCCCGACCTTCCTGAAGATCCACGAGGCGGTTCCTGAGTTCCATCGCCACGGGGCCGACGGGTTTCGGAATGTCGTGATAGCGGCCGTCGACGTGGATTTGAGCCACGGGGCCGACGACGACCGCCGTTCCGCAGACGAAGAATTCGACTGCGTCGGACAGGATCTCGGCGATCGGCAGAGGCCGTTCCTCGACGGTGAGCCCCATGTCTTCCCGGGCGATGGCGATGAGAGAGTCGCGCGTGACGCCGGCGAGGATCGTGCCCGAGAGCGC
>CAIWVZ010000234.1 GCA_903916245.1 uncultured Planctomycetota bacterium
CCCCCTCACCCCGAATCTCGCCATGAAGAATTCCCCTTCCGTCGTCGTTCCCCTCGCCCCCGGCTTCGAGGAAATCGAGGCCATGACCATCATCGATGTCTTGCGCCGCGCCGGACACGACGCGTTCATCGCGGGTACCGTCGCCGGGCCGATTCAGGGCGCCCACGGTGTCACCGTCACGCCGGACGGACAGATCGGAGACGTCGATCCGTCCGCGCTCAAGATGGTGGTCCTTCCGGGCGGATTGCCGGGTGCCACCAATCTCCGCGACTGCCCCGCCGTCATCGAACTTCTCCGGAAGGTGCACGCCGCGGGCGGGATCGCCGCCGCCATGTGCGCGGCTCCGATGGCTCTCGGCAAGGCGGGCCTCGCGGCGGGTCGCAAAGTGACGTGCTATCCGGGATTTGAAGAACATCTGACCGGAGGCACCTGCGTCACCGACCGCGTCGTCGCGGACGACCGCGTCATCACCTCGCGCGGCCCGGGCACCGCACTCGAGTTCGCGCTGGCCTTGGTCGCCCACCTCGGTGCCCCCGACACGGCGAAGGCCCTCCACGAGGGCATGTTGGTCAAATAGTCGCGTCTCGACCACCGACGACGACGCCCCGGGATCTTGCGATTCCGGGGCGTTTTTCTTGGGTTTTCGGCGCGGTGTGCGTCAGGCGGAGGCGTCGCGGAGGTGCTTGCCTTCCCCGACCAGGTTCCACTGCGGGATACGCACGACGCCGGGCTCGTCGGTCACTCGGCCGAGGATCCGCGATTCGAATCCGTGACGACGGGCTGCCTCCATCACGGTCGCGGCGGACGCTTCCGGCAGCATCACGCAGAGGCCGATGCCCATGTTGAAGACCGTGTACATCTCCGCGGCGCCGATCTTGCCCTTCTCGGCGATGGTCGCGAACACGGCCGGCCATTCGGGGAAGTTGTCGAGGTGGAACCCGACGTTGGCCTCGACGCGCACGAGGTTCATGTACCCGTCGCCGGTGATGTGGCAGATCGCGTGGATCGGCAGGTTCGCGCCGATGATCTCGTTGGCCAGCGCCACGTAGAGCGCCGTCGGTTCGAGGAGTTCTTCGCCGATCTTGCGCTTGAAGTTCGGTTCGAACGTGTGGACGGTGGCGCCGCCAGACAGAAGGACGCGGCGGGCCAGCGTGTATCCGTTCGAATGCAAACCCGCGGACGACACGCCGACGATCACGTCGCCGGGAACGATGTGCTGGCCGAACATCGCGCGATCGAGCGGAACCGTGCCCACCGCCGTCCCGACGAGATCGAAGCCTTCGGTCACGCCTTCGCCGCGGAGCATTTCCTTCACCATGGCGATTTCCCCGCCCGGAATGGTGATGGAGCAGGCTTCGCACGCGCGCAAAAGCCCCTTGCCGACTTCGTCGAAGACGCGCGGATCGGCCTTGCCGACGGCGATGTAATCGAGCATCGCATGGGGTTCGGCCCCGACGCAGATCAAGTCGTTTACGTTCATCGCGACGCAGTCGATGCCGACCGTGTCGTACTTGTCCATCGCCTCGGCGATCATGAGCTTCGTGCCGACTCCGTCCGTCGACACCGCCAAC
>CAIWVZ010000235.1 GCA_903916245.1 uncultured Planctomycetota bacterium
CTCGCGAAGAACACCATCGTCATCTGGACGACGGACAACGGCGCGTATCAGTACATGTGGCCGCAAGGCGGAACGTCGCCGTTCCGCGGCGACAAGGGAACCACTTGGGAAGGCGGCATGCGCGTGCCGACCGTGATGCGTTGGCCGGGCGCCCCGGCGGGACGCGTCAGTTCAGAAATCGTCTCGAGTCTCGACGTGTTCCCGACGATCGCCGCGGCCGCGGGCGAACCCGACGTCGTCGCCAAATTGAAGAAGGGCGCCAAATACGGCGAGCGCGACTACAAGGTGTACCTCGACGGCTTCGATCAGACCGCTCTGTTCTCGGGCACCTCGGAGAAGTCCGCGCGGGACTTCGTTTTCTACTACGACGAAACCGTGCTCACGGCGATTCGTTTCCGCCAATTCAAACTGGCGTTCTCCGCCAAGTACGACGGGCACTGGGACGACCCCCTGCAGAATCTCGGACGCCCGCAGATCACCAATCTTTTGATGGATCCCTACGAACGTCAGTGGGGCGACGTCAATCGTCAGTTGGCCGAGAGAAAGACTTGGATTCTGACGCCGATCGTCGGCATCGTCGAACAGCATCTCGCGTCGTTCCGCGAGTTCCCGATCCGACAGATCGGACTCAGCGCGCAATTCGGCAAGACCTTGGAAATCATGCAGGCGCAGCTCCTGCGATTGCAGCACCCGAAATAGTCGCGGCCGCGGCGGCCCGTTCAGTCGATGACCGGCACGGTCACGCGGAACGTGGTGCCGCAGCCGGGCACGCTCGCGACGTCGATCGCACCACCCGCGTCGGTCATCACCTGACGCGCGGTGGTCAGGCCGAGTCCGATCGCGTCGCCGCGGTTGCGGGTCGTGAAGAAGGGCTCGAAAATGTGGGGTAGGCGTTCGGGGGCGATGCCGACGCCCGTATCCGCGATTTCGAGAACGATGTTGTTGCCGTCGCGCCGAGCGCCGATGCGCAGTTCGCGCTGGTCCCGGCCTTCGGTCGCGGCGATCGCGTTGTTCACGAGATTCAGCAACACCTGACTCAGCGCCTGCGACCCCATGACGGGCATCGGAAGACCGTCGGGGACGTCGTTCCGAACGAGGATCCCCGCCTTGCGCGTGTCGTAAGCCTTGAGTGCCAGCGTGGCGGCCACGGTATCGGAGATCGGAGCCGGACGATCCGGGCCCGAAGACCTTCGGGCGAACGTGGCGAGATTACGCAGCACCGCCGTTGCCCGCTGTACCTCCCGTTCGATCTCTTCCATCCAACGACGGCGTGGGCCGTCGTTCACCACCGGGTCCATCGCGAGGAGTTGCGCGTAGCCCGACAACGCCGCGAGCGGGTTCGTCAACTCGTGCGCGACGCCGGAAACCAGTTCTCCGACGGCGCGCAACTTCTCTCCGCGTACGAGGCTGTTCTGCGTACGCGCAAGTTCGGACATCGACGTCTTGAGGCGGGCGTTCGACTGTTTGAGTTTGCGGTTGGCGCGCGTCGCCGCCAAAAGACTCGACGCGATGCACGCGATCGCGGACAGGCTGCGGGCGGTCGCGAAGTCGTCGACATTCGTCGACTCCCGCGTGCGAAGGACCGCGATCCAGCCGATGCGGCGACCGTTGACGGTCATCGGCACCGCGACGAAGGACCCGGGCGCACCGCAGTGCTCCGCGACCGCGTCCCCGAGCGCGCGACGGACGTCGACGTTGGACGAAGCACGCATCGGCTCGTCGGCCGCGAAGGGACGTTCGGCGAGTGCGGACAACAGTCGAGCCGCGGCGTCGGCCGCCGCGCCTTCCGACGCGACGACCCGCATGGATTCACGCGTTCCGACCAAGACGGCGGCTCCGTCCCCTTCGCCGAGTCGGCGCGACTGATGCGCGAGACTCGCGAAGAGCGCGCGTCCCGGTCCGGCCGCTCCGACGTCGCGGCACGCGTCGACGAGAGCTTCGAGATGCGCGATGTGCCGTAGAAGGACGGCGCGGCGGGCGTGTTCGGCATCGAGGGCGTCGCGCGAGCGCTGCGCGTCGCGGTGATACCAATACGACAGCGCCATCCCGACGATGAGCGCGAGCACCGAGAACGGTGCGAGAAGCACCGTCAGTTCGAGGCCCGCCGTACGGAACGCCTTCACGGCGAGCGCCAAGGGCACGATTCCCAACGCGGCGAGCATGCCGTGGCGCACGACGCGCGTCCATTTGGACGTCGCGACGACCGCCTTCGGAGCCTCGGACAGTTCGTCCGTCAGACGCCCGCCACGTTCGACCTGTCGATCGACGCCGTCGTCATGACGGGTCCAGGTCCGGGACATCGGCATCCGAACGGTGAGTGCAGCATTGCGTTCGCCCTCGAAGGAAG
>CAIWVZ010000236.1 GCA_903916245.1 uncultured Planctomycetota bacterium
CGACGCACGAGGAACGCGCCGCGGGGATGAGCCTTGCCGCCGTGCGTGAAAGGCTTCGTCCCGACACGGATCTTCACCGATTTTCCGAGCAACTCCGCGACGGCGGCCATCGAAGCCGACGACGCGGCATCCAACATCCATCCGACGTTCGAAGCGCCCGCCGCGATCGATCCGGGCCGCGACACGATCGTGTCGACGCTCTCGGTCGGAACCGTGACGGGCTCGGGAGATTCGAAACACGGGACGCCGAAGGCGATGGGCAAACTCCACGCGGATACGTCGTAGAAGAACAACTCGCGAATCTCCGTCCTCGGTTCGAGCAACGTCTTCGCGAGACGCTTCAACGGTTGATCGAGAGATACGACGTAACTTCCGGCGGCGAACGTCCGTTCCTTGACGTCGACGCCGTGGACGTCCTTCAAACGCCCGAGCGTCGCGGGACCGGTGGTTCGCCGCACTTCGATGCCTTGGAGGCGGAGATTCGCCGCGAGCGCGTCGGCACGACGCGGGTCCTTGCCCGCATCGAGGACGAAGGCGCGCACCGCTCCCCCGCGACCTTCCTCCACCGCGGTGCGACGGAAGTCGTGCCAATCGCGCAGCAGCTCTTCGCGGCGTGAAACCGCGGTGCCGATGGTGGCGAACACCGCCCGTTCGTGGTGACGGAGCCGTTCGAGCAGCGTCATCACGCGTCCGTCGTCGCGGCGATACGCCGCACCGGCGCGACTGTTGCCCGCCATCTCGTAGGTCATCCCGATCGCACCGTTGAGCGACGGCCACGAATCTCCGTAACCCGGATAGAAGAGATCGAAGTCCTCTCCCGTGTACCAAGGAGCTCCGACGGCGTCGAAGGCGGCGGCGTTGCCTTCACCGAAGATTCGCCCCCACTTGACCGTCATCGGGGGGAAATTGGCGTTCACGGGCTTCGTCGCCGGAAAGAAGAAGTAGGTCGAATCCGGGCTCATCTCGTGGATGTCCGCGTGCACCTGAGGCGACCACGCCGTAAAACGCGGAAGCCGCGCCCGCGTCTCGGGCTGGGAAGCGAAGGCCCAGTCGCGATTCAGATCGAAACACCAGTGGTTGAAGCGACCACCGGGCCACGGCTCGACGTGTTCCATGGACGCGCGGTCGGGATCGGGCGTCGTGCCGACGACCGACCGATACCAGTTCACGTAGCGGGCGTGTCCGTCGGGATTGAGGCAGGGATCCATGACCACCACCGAGCGGTCGAGCCAGTTCCTCGTTTCGGTATCGTCCGCGGCCGCGAGGCGACGACAAACCGCGACGAAGGCTTCGGTGCCCGACGCTTCATTCCCGTGGACGTTGAATGAAATCCACACGACGCACGGAAGTTCCTTGACGAGCGCCGTCGCGTCCGCGCCTTGCGGACCGCCGCGGACGTCGCCGAGGGCGCGCAACTTCGCGCGGATGTCCTCCATGCGCGCGTGGTTTTCCGGAGAGGACGCGACGACGAGGCGCAGCGGGCGGCCTTCGGGTGTGATGCCGTAGGTTTCCGTCGCGATGCGATCGCTCGCGGCGTCGACCGCGTCGACCCATCGCATCACTTCGTCGTGACGCGAAAAGACCGTTCCGAAAGGACGTCCGAAGAAGGCGTCGGGCTCCGGAACCACCGCCGACTGGGCGAGAACGGAACACACCGCGAAAAGAACGACGAAAGCGACGCGCATGAAATCTCCCCGACCGTCCGCGTGGGACGGCCCGAGGATTCTAGACCGCTCGACGCGCGCGGTCAGCCGCGACGACGGCCGAGCAGGTACGCCCCGAGCGCGAAGACGACGAGCGCCACCGTACCGACGATGATGACGAGAGACGTCCCCTCCCGTCGTCCCTCGGGCGTCGGAGTCGCGGCTCGGGTGCGCTTGGCCAAGTCTCGGGAAAGTCGACCGGCGTCAGCGTCGAATCCTCGGCCCCGCTCGGACGGGATCGGCTCGACGTCCGGGCCCGGACGCGACGCGGGAATCGGAATATCCGGAAACAACGGCGGGTCGGCGATGCGTCCGGAGGAACGCGTGGAAGGGTCCTGCCCGAGGACCGAGAAAGCGAGGATCCCTCCGATCAGGGTCGACGTCTTGAGAAGCCTCATCGCTTGTTCTCCGGCTCTTCGGCGAGTCGGCGCCCCTCTTCGAGGGCGGCGTTGAGGAACGGCGCATCGGTCGCGCTTCGGAACGGCGCGAGGGCGGTCAAGCGGACCACGTCGGCGAATCCGCGCGCCGCCTCCTCGCGACGCCCGAGTCGGCGCTCCGCGAGGGCCTTGAAGTACCGGGCGCGTACCTGAAGGCGATCCGGAAGCGTCGGCAGCCACTCGGTAATTCTCGCGACCACGTCTTCGAGTCGGCGGACGTCCATGGCGGCTTCGGCATCGACCGCGAGGTAGCCGACGATGCGTCGAAGCCTCGCATCCGCATTCAGCGGATCGAGGGTGGCGACGCGGTCCCAGAGAACCGACGCCTTCGACAGGAACTGAGGGGGCAACGAGGGATCTTCGTAGAGCGACGCGATCCAGGACGTGATCACGGGATCCCGCGACGCTTCCGCCTCGGCGGATTCGAGCCACGCGACGGCGCGCACGCCGTCCTCGGGACGCGTACGTCGCGCGAGCAACAGCGCGGCCGCCGCGACTTTGCCGAACGGCTGCCACCCCGAAGGACTACGCTCGATCGCGAGTTCGAAACACGTGAGCGCCCGATCTTCGAGACGCATCTGAAGCAGGATGCGACCGAGGATGAGATACGGCTCCGGGGCGTCGGGAACGACGGCCACGGCCCGACGCGCCTGCGCGAGCGCGTCCATCCTGCGGTCTTCCCCGAGAGCGTAGTAGAGGTTCGCACAAAGGACCCGCGCGTTGCCGGAACCGGGATCCATCGAACACGCGCGCCGCCCCTCGACCTCGGCTTCATGGAACATGCCGCCGACCGACAACGTTTGAACGCGTTCGAGACTCGCCGAGCCGTGGGTGGTGTCGCGCAGGGTCGCCTCGGACAGAGCACCGAGCGCTTTCGGAATCGCTTCTTCGCGCACACGCGGATCGCCGGAAACGGCGCGCGACCAACCGACCCCCGAAAGATGCAGTCGCGACGCCTTCACGCGTGCGTGCGCGGCGAGTCCGACGACCGCGGCGACGACGAGACCGACGAAGAACAGCCCGCGAAACGCCGCGGAACCGATGGACACACGCCCGACCGCCGTCGCGGCGACGAGTATCCCCGCGATCGGGGCCGTCGCCGCGCAGGCGGCTTCGACCGGTCTCCCATCGACCCAAATGGCGGCGAGCCCCCATGGCGCCACCACGCCGAGAACCCCGGCGATCCCCGCTCGGCCGAAACGTCGCGAGCGAAGAGCGTCGAGGGCGACGACGATCGCTCGCGGTGCGATCATCGCGGGCACGATCGCCAGAGGCGCTTTCGCGAGCAGTGCGAAGACGGCGCCGCCGATTCCCGCGAAGATCGCCGCGGTTCCCGCGTCGGCGCCTTCTTCGAAAACATCCGACAACGCGAGTCCGATCAAGACGGCGAACAGGACGACGCCGCCGCCCGCCTTGAAAGGGAACGAGAAGAACGACACGACGATCAGCCCGACGGCGGCGAGAGCCACGGCGGCCGCGGTCCATGCCCTGTCGTCGGGGCCCTTGCGGATGGTGCCGTAAAGACGGGCCGCGGCGACGGCGGCGACGACCGCGAGAAGCATGGCCCCGAGAAATCCGCGCTCGACGAGCCACTCGAGCGGTTCCTGATGCGCATGGTCGGGACGGCGCGCGAGCGTGTAGGTCCCCGGTGCATGACGCGCGACGGCGGACTGGAAGTCGGGATACCGAAGCGCCCACGTCGCGGGCCCCGTACCCGTCATCGCACCGAGCATCCGCTCGGCGTCGGTTCCCGGGCGACGAAGGATGGCGCGCGAATTCTCCCAAAGCACGAGACGTTCGGTCACCGTATCGCGACGAGGATCGTCGCCCGAAAAGGCGAGTCTGACGCGCGTCAACAACGGTTCGCGCGGACCGCCGCCGCGCGCGGTCCCCGGCAACGACGCGTCCACCCAAAGCACCGCGCCGAGAAGAACGCTCCCCGCTCCGCACGCGGCGAGGGCGATGCGGAGACGACGGCCGGGTGTTTCGCGAAGGACCACGATCGTGACGGCGCAAAGGGCGACTGCGGCGAGTGCCGCCCATGGACCGCGCGTGCCCGTGGCCACGAGGTAAACGGCCATCACCGCCCCCGCGGAGAATCTGAGCGCCGCGCCGACGAAGCGTCGCGGCCACCGCAACGGGCCACGCACGGCGGCGACGTGCGCGCAGGCGCCGACCACGGTGGCGATGAAGCACGCGGTCACGCATTCCGCCGCGACGTTCGGATGCCCGAATACGGAGGCGGGCCCGTCGTTGCGCGGGAGAAGCGCGAAAGGACGAAGCGGCCCCGTCGATTCGAGCAAGGGCCCGACGACGAACGAGAACGGCCCCGACAAGCGCGCCGCCGCCTCCGGCGACGACAACGAAGACAAGGCGCCGTGCAGCGCGGCCGCGATCGGCGCGAACACGCCGAAGCGATCGAAGTCCGGCGTCGCCGGAAAGCCCCACGTGTCAAAGGCGCCTCGAGAACCCGACGCGGGTTCCACCTGAGCGAGCCCGACGAACGCCGCGACGACGCCCACGACGCCGAATACATCGAGCCATCGCCGTGCGGCGGCCGGATGACGCCCTGCGCCCCATGCGACGAAGATCGCGGGCAACGCGACCCCCGCCTCGAGCATCAGCGTTTCGACGGATCTTCCGGGCCATCCGGCAAGCCATGCGGCGAGGCCCCCCGACACGGGAACGAAGGCCGCGACGAGGAGTATCGCCGGAACCCGCTCCCCCGCTCGGGCGCATCGGAGACACTCGAAGGCCGCGAGAAGGGTCAAACCGACCCCCAAGACCGCCCATTTCGGGGGGCCGAAGGGCTCATGAGCGTCGCGGTCGTAGGCGAGAACGCCGACCAACACGACGGCGGCCGAGAGCCACCCGAAGAGTCGCGACGCCCCCGGTCCACGGGACGCGTCGCCCGAAAATGTGATCCCCGACAACAAGTTTTCCCGTCCCCGTGCCGATCCTACCAGTAGGGCCGTCGTCACCGGGATTCCTTCACACCCTTTTTTTGCTCCTGACCCTCGTCGGGAACGGGACTTATGGTAAAAAGAATCCGGTTGAGGCGGCTTTGTCCAAGGGAAAAGGGACGGGTCGTCTCGCACAGAAACCACGGAGCCGACGTCTGCGGGCAAAACCCGCGGGTGGAGGCGTTTAGGGTTGGGAGAACACGTTCGATGCACGGGCAATCACCCATGAACTCGATCAAGTCAATTGCGTGGCGCGTCATGTTCGCTCTGACGTTGCTGCTCTCGTCGTGCATGTTCGACGATGACAACAACGGCGGCGTGCTTCCGTTCGAAGCCGCGATCAACGCGGTCGACGCGTCGACGGGCTCCGCTCAGGGGATCCTGATCTTCGACTACACGGTCACGGGAACCCCGGGCACCGTCGTCGACGTGCTCGCGGAATACACGACCCCGTCGCCCGTCACCGATACGGGCCCGTCGCTCCCCGCGACGCAGGCGCCGTCGGGATTCGGCCCGGCGTTTGCGTCGTCGCCTCTCACGAACATCGTCCTTCCCGCCAGCGGCGCCGCGGTCGGCCGCTTCTGCTGGTACTGGTCGGGCGACCTCGGATTCGTCGGGATCGCGGGCGTCGTGTTCACGTTGACTCCGGTCAACGCGGGTACGTCGCAAACCGGCGGCCCCGGAATCACCGGTGCGCTCACCTATTCGGGCTCGGCCTCCGGCAACGGCGGCTCGGTCGGCTCGTCGGGAACCGGCACCG
>CAIWVZ010000237.1 GCA_903916245.1 uncultured Planctomycetota bacterium
ACCACGAGGGCGAGTCCGTCGCGCGCGAGGATGTCGATCTCGCCGGACCCGGATCGAAGATTGCGACCGAGGATCCGAACGCCGCGTTCGGACAGAAAATGGGCCGCCTTGTCTTCGGCGGCCCTTCCACGTTCGGGTGCGTCCACGGGCCCTCCGGGGCCCACGGCCCCGACTACTTCTTGTCGGCGCCGTCGGTGATGCGCTGCAGCACCGACGACTTCAGAACGGTCATGCGTGCGGATCCGTCGAGGTCGATCACGACCTCGGTGTCCTTCACGCGGACCACCTTCGCCACGATCCCCGCCGTGGTCACGATGCGGTCGCCTTCGGCGAGCTCGTTCCGCATCTTCTCCTCCTCCTTCCGCTGCTTCTGCTGCGGACGGATGATCATGAACCAAAAGATGAGGAAGATCGGAATGAGGGGAAGGATGCCCGAGAAGGGGGAAACGTCCCCGGCGGGCGGGTTTTGGAAGAGGAGAGGCAGCATGGGTTTCGAAGTTCCTTCCGTCGGTGCGGGTGTCCGAACGCGGGGAAGGTAGCACGAAGCGCCCGTCGGCCAACTTGCTTCCGCAGGGTCCGACGCCCACAATCGAGCGGGATTTCCGATGTCAACACGAACGGTACTCGTCGCCATGAGCGGCGGCGTCGACTCGAGCGTCGCGGCGGCTCGGCTGCTCGCGGCCGGGCATCGCGTCGTGGGCGCCTACATGAGCAACGGGGTCAAGTCCGGAGACGGACCCCGGGGATCGCAGGGGTGTTGCGGCATCGACGATGCGGAGGACGCGCGACGCGTCTCGGACCGACTCGGCATCCCCTTTTACGCCGTGGACCTCGAAGATGCGTTCGGCGACCTCATCGACGCCTTCGTCGACGCGTACCGCAACGGTCGCACTCCGAACCCCTGCATCGAATGCAATCGGCGGTTCAAGTTCGGGCGGCTGCTCGCTCTCGCGCGTGAGATCGGGGCCGATTCCGTCGCCACGGGGCACTACGCGCGCGTCGTGCGACGCGACGGGCGTTCGGGAATCGCGCGCGGATCCGACGCCGGGAAGGATCAGGCCTACGTTCTGTTCTCGCTCGGCGAAGAGGCGCGGGCGCGCGCCGAATTTCCGCTCGCCGACATGACGAAGGCCGAAGTGCGGCGCGAGGCGGCGGCGCTCGGACTTCCCGTCGCCGACAAGCCCGAGAGCATGGAAATCTGTTTCGTTCCGAGCGGCGATTACCGCGACGTCGTTCGCGAACGCGCTCCGGACGCGTTCCGAAAAGGGCGGATCGTGACCGTCGACGGCGAACACCTCGGCGAGCACGACGGCTATGCGGGGTACACCATCGGGCAGCGGAAGAGGCTTCCGGGAGGAGCGGGCGAGCCGCGATTCGTGACGCGGATCGATCCCGAGACGGCGACCGTGTTCGTCGGGCGTCGCGACGATCTCCTCGTTCGCGCGTTCCGCGTGACGCGTCCCGTTTGGCATCTCGCCGATCCCGAAGCGTCGAGTTTTCGCGGGGCCGTGCAGGTGCGGCATCGCCATGCTCCCGAACCTTGTACCGTGACGCGCGATGGCGACGGCTTTCTCGTGACGCCGGATGCCCCGATGGCGTCCGTCACGCCGGGGCAGGCCGCGGTCGTCTTCGACGGAGACGCGGTGCTCGTCGGCGGGTGGATCGAGGACGCGGTCGCCGACGCATGACCCGAGTCGCCCGATTTCTGCTGCTGGGAGCCGCCGTCGCGGCGGTGCTCGCGGCCACGGGCGCCGACGATCGTTCGATGTTCGCGGCTTCGAAGTCGGTGACACTTCTCGACATTTCCAAAAGTCATGGTCCGGATCCGTCGTTCCTCGTGGAACGCGCCAGACGAGGACGCGAGTCGACGTCGCTCGTGATCTTCGGGGCGGGTGCCCGCGTCGTCGCCGACGGCGTCGCGTGGCCCGTCGATCTCCCGGATCCTCCCGCCGACATGGCGTCGTCGACCGACGTCGAATCCGGTGTCGCCGCGGCGCTCGGAATTCTCCCCCACGGGGGCGGTCGCATCGAGTTGATCACCGACGGCGCGTTTTCCGCGGCGGCCTTCGAACGGGCGCGACGCGCCTGCGCCGCGCGCGGAGCGGGACTGGTCGTTTCGCCTCCTCTGGCCGAACCACGCGAGGGGATTCGGCTCGAAGCGGTTTCTCCGGCTGTTGCCGCGGGGAAGGTCGTGCGTGTGGAACTCGATCTCGTCTCCACCGCCCGCGCCGCGCGTCGCGTAACGGTGGGAACCGTCGGCGGCGATGCCGTCGTCTGGAAGGCCGACGTGCCCGCGAAAGGACGTATCCGCATCGGCGGCGACGTCCCGACGGCCGACGGTGCGTCGTCGATTCGCTGCTCGGTCGTCGACGCCGGCGGCGCGGACCTCTTGGACGAGCGTCCGTGGGTCGACGTCCCGGTCGAGCGTTCCGCCCGCCGTGTCGTCGCGGTCCTCGGTGCGTCGCGCATCGCGGAGGCGTTGAGAGGCGACGATGTCGACGTGCGCGTCGTTCCGAACTGGAGTGCGCTCGCCCGCGCCGCCGCCGACGTCGACGCGTGCGTCGTGATCGATGCACCGCTTTCGCCGTCCGACGCCCCGTTCGCCGAGGCCGTCGCCGCGGCGGTGTCGGGAGGCGGTTGCGGCCTCCTCGCCGTCGGTGGGCCGCGAGGGTGGCGCGAAGGTGGATGGGCGGGAACGGCCTTCGAAGCGGTGTTGCCGTTCGATTGCGGGGTCGCGGCGACGGATGTGCGCGTCGCGATCGATCGCTCCGGGAGCATGGATCGCGACGGTCGCTTCGGCGCCGCGGTCGGGGCCGTCGACGCGTTGCTGCGCGCGGTGTCGGCCTCGACGCGCGTGTACGTGCTTCCTTTCGCCGACACTCCGGGCCCGGAACTGTCCGAAGGTCCGATCACGGTCGACGCGTTTCGATCGGGCGCCCTCTCCACGTTGCGGCGCGTCGTCCCGTCCGGAGGGACTCGGATCGCCCCCGCGGTGCGGCGTGCGGCCACGCCCGCTCCCGCGGGCGACGCACGTGCGGTGCTCGCGATCGTCTCGGATTTCGACGACGCGACGCTCGACGACGGATCCGTCGCGGAGGATCTGAAACGCGCCACGGCGGGATTCGCGGTGACGGCGCTCGTGCTCGACCCTTCGCGCGAGACGCTCGAACGCGCACGTCGCGTCGCGGGAACGGTCGTCCCCGTGGAGCGGCTCGAAGCCGGACTCCTCGTGTCGCATCTCGACGACGTCGGATTTCGTGCGGATCCCGCGGCTTCGCGAGGGCCGGACGGCGCGGTCGGACCGACCTTCGCCGGGCGACACAGGGTCGCCGCGAAAGCGGGATCCCGTGTTCTTTGGAGCGCCGTCGACGGCGGCCCCCTCGTCGCCGCGGTGGATCGCGGACTCGGTCGTGTTCTCGGAGCCGCCGTTCCGGAACCAAACCCGGACGTCCTTCGCGAGTGGGTGATGCAGGTCGTCCGCGTCGGGCATCGTGCGACGTGGACGGCGATGCTGCGCGACGGCCGCATCGACGTCGTGTGGCCTTCGGGGGGAATCGTCGGCGAACCGCCGTTCTCGATCGGCCCACCGGGGGGCCGCGCGCCCGGGCTGCGGCTCGACGTTTCGGGGCCCGGTCGTCTCTCCTCCGGTGTCGTCGTCGAGGTGCCGGAGGGGGCGTTGGAACTCCGTGACGCCCGGGGTGCGGTCACGGCCGGCGTCCTGGTGCCACCGCCCCCCGCCGAATGGCGCTTCATGCCGAGGGCGTGGATGGGCGTCGAAGCCCCGGATGCGGGAGGACGGCGACCCTTTTTTGCGGTGGTTGCGCTCCTTTTGGCCGCCGCCGCCCTGTGGAAACGCGCCTAAGTCCCTTCCCCGCATCCTGTTGGGACTGGTTTTAGGCGAAAGACGCCTCCGTCCGATAGTTTCGGGGAAAGGTGCTTCCATGCGTCACTCCTTCCTCGTCGCGTCGTTCTGTGCGCTCGCTCTCGCGGGATGCGTCTCCGAGACCGTCGATTCGTCCGGGACCCCGGTCACCGAGGCCCCGGCGCCGGGCGGCCCGACTCCCGTCGACGTGGCGCATGCGCAGATCCGGACGATCATCCGAAACTTGAAGGAGCAGGAGGGCGCGGAGTTGCTCCGCAGCCTCCAGGTGCTGGTCAAGATGCGCGAACTGACGCTCGATCCGATCGCCGAAATGCTGCCGATCTCGGACACGCGTACGCGTGCGAATCTCTGTTACGTCCTCGGAGGGATCGGCGGCATGAAGGCCGCCGGCATCGCGACGACCTGCCTACGGGACGCCGACAAGACGGTCCGATTCGAAGCCGCCGCCGCGCTCGTCGCCATGGGCGAACCCGCGGGCTACGAGACCGTCGTGACCTTCCTCACGGACTCCGACCGCAAGTATCGCTACAAGGCGATTGAAGCTCTACGGGAAGCGACCCGGGAGGACTTCGGCTACGACTTCAACGCCGCCGACGGCGTCCGCAACGCTTCCGTGTCGCGTTGGAACTCTTGGCTCGCCGAGCGTCGCACGGGAACCGTCGACAAGAAGTGATCGTCGACGCCCGACCGGGGCGGCGCGGTATGCTGCACGCATCGTGACGGTCGAACTGCGTTGGTGCGAAGGCTGCCGCTGCAGCGTGCCCGATCCCGACATCGCGTCGGGGTCCGCGCGCGAGGTCGACGGTCGTCTACTTTGTCGAGAGTGCGCAATCGCACCGCGATCGGCGAGTCTTCCGGATGTGAAACCGTCCGGTGCGTTGCGGGTGCTCGCTCTCCTCGGCGTGGGGCTCGCTTTCGTTCTTCTGTGGCGCGCGCGCACGAACGACCCGTCGCCCGTCGGATCCGCATCCGCGGACTTGGACCGCCTCGAAGGCCGCGTGGCCGCGCTCGCCCGCGACGTCGCGTCGGTCGCTGCGACGACGACGCGTCCCGCGAACCTCCCCGAGACGACCGCGGATACGACCTCGAGCGACGTGGCCCTCCTGCGCGACCGACTCGACGGAGCGTTGCGTGAGGCCGCCGCCGCGGTACGGCGCGAATCCGCGACTCGCGAGTTGCTCGAAGCGCGGATCGCCGCCGCGGAGGCGCGGATCGCGGCTTTGCAGTCCCGCCTCGCCGATCTCGCCGACAAAGCCGCGGCCGACGCCGTGCGACGCACCGAGATGCCCGCGACGGCTCCCGCGCCGACGCCCGCACCACCGACTCCGGCGCTTCCGCCACCCGCGCCCGTCGTCGACCCGCCTCCGGCCCCGGCCTCGATGCCCGCGATCGATCCCGAGTTGCAGGCTTTGGCGTCGCGGCTCAAGGACCCCGCGGCGGGAGTGCGCTTCACGGCCGTCGTGGCTCTCGGAGGAGCGACGTCGCCCGTCGCGGTGGATCTTCTCGTGGCCGCCGTCCGCGATCGTGAATCGTATGTGCGCGACGCGGCCGTCCGCGCGTTGCGTCGCACCGGATCGCTCGACGCGGTCCCGGCGGTGATTCGCGCGTTGCGCGACACCGACGAGTTCGTCCGATGGTCCGCGCGGGACACGCTTCGCGCGTTGACGGGGACGACCCTTCCGTTCGACCCCGCGGCGTCTCAGGCCGATCGCGAAGCGAAGGCGCGCGCGATCGAGCAGTGGTGGGCGAAGGAGCGCGGGGAGAAGCCGGCAACTTCCGGGCCCGGCGGTCGCTGAGCGGCCTTCGGGCGGTCGGAAACGGGTTGGGGGAGAGGGCTTCGGACTGCTAGTTTCCGCTCCCCGGAAGCGGGACATCGCGGCGCCCGTCGAGGTCGACGGTGGCCCCACCCGATCCGGTATCGAGAGGCCGAACATGGCGGTTCACGGACACTACAAGGTCACGGTTGTGGGCGCGGGATTCGTCGGATCGACGTCCGCCCAACGGTTGGTGGAAAAGAACATCGCGGACGTGGCGCTCGTCGACATCGTCCCCGAAGTCGCGAAGGGCAAGGCCCTCGACATGATGCAGTCGGCGCCGGTTCTCGGCTTCGACGCCAAGATCGAAGGCGGGACGGGTTACGACCACACGAAGGACTCCGACGTCGTCCTGATCACCGCCGGCATTCCACGCAAGCCGGGCATGTCGCGCTCCGACCTGTTGAAGACCAACGCCGACATCGTCGGCGGCGTCGTTCGTCAGTGCATGGAGAAGTCCCCGAACGCCGTCATCGTCGTCGTCTCCAATCCCCTCGACGTGATGACCTACCTCGCCCACAAGGTCTCGGGCCTCCCGGACAACAAGGTGATGGGCATGGCCGGCGTTCTCGACGCGGCCCGCTTCCGCACCTTCATCGCGATGGAGCTCGGCTGCTCCATTCAGGACGTCGAAGCGCTGCTTCTCGGCGGCCACGGCGACACCATGGTTCCGCTGCCGCGATTCTCGACCGTGTCGGGCATCCCGCTCTCGGATCTGTTGCCGAAGGAAAAGATCGACGCGCTCGTCGACCGCGCCCGCAACGGCGGCGCCGAGATCGTCGGTCTCCTGAAGACCGGATCGGCGTACTACGCGCCGTCCGCGTCGTCGGTGGCCATGATCCAGTCGATCCTCTGGAACGAACGCCGCATCCTCCCGTCGTGCGCCCACGTGAAGGGGATGTACGGCATGGCGGACGCGTGGGTGGGAGTCCCGTGCACGCTCGGCCGCAACGGCATCGAGCAGATCCACGAACTCAAACTCGACGCCGGCGAACTCGCCGCTCTCCACAAGTCGGCGGATGCGGTCAAGGCCGACATCGCCCTGATCGGCTGAACCACGCGTGACCCTGCCGAACCTCAACGACGTCCGTCCGAAGTTCCCCGGTACCCGTATTCTCGCGACCCTCGGGCCCGCGAGCGAGTCCCGGGAGGCGATCAAGGCGTTGGCGAAGGCGGGGGCTTCGGCGTTCCGTCTGAACTTCAGCCACGGGACGCACGAACAGAAGCGGCAGATGGTTCTCCGTGTCCGCGAAGTGGCGGCCGAAATCGGCCGCCCCTTGGCGATTCTCGGCGATCTGTGCGGGCCGAAACTCCGGACGCGGGAATGCGAAGGCGGTGTGCCCCTGACGCTCGTGACGGGTCAGGAAATCGTGATCACGGCCTCCGACGGCAAGTGCTCGGGAGCGCGGGTGACGGTCGACTACGCGCACCTCGCGCAGGACGTGGCGCGAGGAGATCGCATCCTCTTCGACGACGGCCTCATCGCGTGTGAAGTCGTGCGCGTCGTCGGTGGCGACGTGCACGCCCGCGTCCTCAACGGCGGCCCGCTTTCGTCGCGCAAGGGAATCAACCTTCCCGGCGTGCGGCTGTCGATTCCGCCGTTCACGGAACGCGACGCCGCCGACCTCGACTTCATGATGGAAGCGGGCGTCGACCTCGTGGCGCTCTCGTTCGTTCGCGAGGCGGCCGACGTCGTCGACTTGAAGCGCCGCGTGAGCGAACACGGCGCGACCATTCCGGTGATCGCGAAGATCGAGAAGCCGGAAGCGGTCGAACACATCGAAGACATTCTCGACGTGGCCGACGGCATCATGGTTGCGCGCGGCGACCTCGGCGTCGAAATGTCGCCCGAACAGGTTCCGGTGGTGCAGAAGCGCATCATCGCAGCCGCACGGCGCAAGAGTCGCCTCGTCATCACGGCGACGCAGATGCTCGACAGCATGACGCGCAACCCGCGTCCGACGCGTGCGGAAGCGTCCGATGTCGCGAACGCCATCTTCGACGGCACCGACGCGGTCATGCTCTCGGCCGAAACCGCGTCCGGCGCGTTCCCCGTGGAATCCGTCGCGACGATGGCGGAAATCGCGCGCATCGCCGAAGGCTCCGATGTCTTCGAGGCCGCCACGAAGAAGTTCCATCTGATGGAAGGCGAAGGCATCCTGCACGCCACCGTGCGGGCCGCCTGCGTTGCCGCCGAAGACGTGAAGGCCCGCGCGATCATCCCGTTCACCGCGTCCGGCTGGACGGCGTTCCTCGTCGCGGGACAGCGTCCGCGAATCCCGGTCATCGCCTGCACCTACAACCCGTCGGCCTATCAGCGCCTCGCGTTGTGCTTCGGCGTGACGCCCGTGATGACGGAACGCGGAAAAGACATCGACGACCTCTACGTGCTCGGGATGCGTCACCTCATCGAGGAGAACCACGTCGTCCCGGGAGACATCGTGATCGTCGTCACCGGCTCCGTCGTCCGCGGCAGCGGTGCCAACACCATCAAGATCCACCGGGTCGGCACGGCCGACCTGTCCGACGATCCCGAGACGCGGCGGCGTCTCCGGGAACTTGTCGCAACGATGCAGGAAACCGCCGAAGACCCGGCCCGACCGGTCGGGGAGTGAACGCATGAAGATCCACGAATACCAGGCGAAGGAGATTCTCCGTCGCTACGGCGTGAAGACGTCCGACGGCATCGTCACGGATTCGGCCGACGGCGCCGCCGCCGCCTACGAAACGCTCGGCGCGCCGCTCGCCGTCGTGAAGGCGCAGATCCACGCGGGAGGCCGCGGCAAGGGCGGCGGCGTGAAGTTGGTCCGCAGCGCCGCCGAGGCGCGCGCGGCGGCCGCGCTCATCCTGTCGAAGCCGTTGATCACGCATCAAACGAGCCCCGAAGGTCAACCGGTGAAGACCCTCCTCGTCGAGCGCGGCTCGGACATCGAGAAGGAATACTACGTCGGCATCGCGATCGACCGGAAGACGCAGAGCCCCGTCATGATGGCCTCGTCCGAAGGCGGCATGGACATCGAAGAAGTCGCGGCGCACCATCCGGAGAAGATTCTCCGTGCGGCGTTCGGTTCGAACGGCGCCCTCGCGGACTCCGAGGCCGAGCGTCTCGCTCGCGGCATCGGCCTTCCCGCGGCGAACGTGGCCGACGGCGTCGCCTTCATGAAGAGCCTGTCGAAGGCCTTCGTCGATCTCGATTGCGCGCTCGCCGAGATCAACCCGCTCATCCTCACGAAGGACGGTCGCGTGCTCGCGCTCGACGCGAAGATCAACTTCGACTCGAACGCGCTCTACCGTCACCCGGACGTGGTCGCGCTGCGCGATCTCGCCGAAGAAGACCCGAAGGAAATCGAAGCTTCGAAGTTCGATCTTTCCTACATCGCTCTCGACGGCGACATCGGCTGCATGGTCAACGGCGCGGGGCTCGCGATGGCGACGATGGACGTCATCAAGTTGGCCGGCGGTTCTCCGGCGAACTTCCTCGACGTCGGCGGCGGCGCCACGAAGGAGAAGGTGAAGGAGGCGTTCAAGATCCTCCTCTCCGATCACAACGTGAAGGGCGTTCTCGTCAACATCTTCGGCGGCATCATGAAGTGCGACGTGATCGCCGAAGGCGTATTGGCGGCAGTGAGGGAGACGTCTCTTGCGGTTCCTCTGGTCGTGCGCCTTGAGGGTACGAATGTGGAAAAGGGAAAGAAAATCATCGCTGATTCAGGGCTTAATGTGATCCCGGCGAATGATCTCGATGACGCCGCTCAGAAAATCGTAGCCGCCGTCAAGGGTCGATAACTCTTCGTCGGGTCCTGTATCGCCACCGTTTCTTTCAGAAA
>CAIWVZ010000238.1 GCA_903916245.1 uncultured Planctomycetota bacterium
GAAGGCGCTCTTGGTCACGAAATTCACGAACCCGCCTGTGGAGGTGGCCGCTATGTCGGGCGTCACCGTCTTGAAAAGCTCGGTGGTCTCGACGTTGTGGGCGAGGACGTCGATCGGCGCCCCGCAGACCGTCGTGAGGTCCCGCTCGGCGGCTTTGAAGTCGCCGAGGAGGGTTTCGACCAACAGGCCCGGGACGCGTTCCTTCAAGGCGCGCACGGTCGCGGCGACGTGCGCCGCACCGCCGTCCGGGAGGTCGTCGCGGTCGACCATCGTGAGCACCACGTAGGTGAGGCGCATCGTGGCGACGGCGTCGGCCACCTTTTGAGGTTCGTCCGGGTCGGTTCGGCCGCCCGGATTTCCCGCTTTCACGTCGCAGAAGCGGCAGGCGCGCGTGCAGGTGTCGCCGAGGAGCATGAAGGTGGCCGTGCCGGACCCCCAACATTCGGCGATGTTCGGGCACTGGGCTTCTTCGCACACGGTGGCGAGCCCCAAGCCCTTGCGGAGCGACTTGATTTCGGCGAAGCGTTCCCCGGTCGGGAGTTTCACCTTGAGCCATTCCGGCTTGCGTCGGGTTCCGGTATCGATGGCCGTACTCCGCGGCGGAGCGCCCCGCCACGACGTTCTAGGTCCTCGAGGGCGCTCGGGCAAGCCCGATCGAGCGTCGAATCACGCGCGGCGCGCGTGGAAATCGCCGACGAGAGCGTTGAAAGCGTCCGGCATTTCCAGCGGAATCGCGTGCCAGGCTCGCGGCCCTTTGAACGTGTGGAAGATCGCTCCCGGAACGAGACGAGCGACCTCTTCGGCGGCTTCGGGGGGGATCGTCCGGTCGTGCTCGCCGACGGTTACGAGGACGGGGATCCGAAGACCGCCCAAACGGTTCCGAACGTCATGGCGGCGCCCCGCTTCCGCTTGGGCGACGACCCCGGCTTCGGTCGGACGGGTGACGGATGTCATGACGTTCTTGAGGAACGCTTCGAAGGCCGCGGGGTTCTCCTCGCGGAATGCCGGCGAAAAGTTCTTGCGGCATGCTCCCTCGAGGAAGCGGGCGACGCCGCCTTCGCGGAGGCGTTCGAGCGCCCCGTTGAACGAGGCGTCGGTGCCCGCATGCGGCCCGGCCCAGCCCGCGTGGAAGGAGGCCGCGAGGACGCGATCGCCCGCCGCGAGCGCCACTTCCATGGCTACCGCGGCGCCGAACGAGAATCCGCACACGTGAAACCGGTCGATTCCGAGGTGTTCGAGGAGCGCCAACGCCTCGCGGGCGAACCCGGCCGTCGTCGCGGTGCTCGCCTCGGGTGCGGGGCCGGAACGCCCCGACCCCCGGTTGTCCGGAGTCACGAGGTGGAAGCGTTCCGAAAGCACCGGGATTTGCCGCGCCCATGACGTGTGATCCGCACCCGTGCCCATGATCATGAGCAGGGCTTCACCGTGGCCCTTCTCCCGCCAAAAGAGGGTCCCGAAGTCGAACGCGTGCGTCGGCATGCGACGGTTCTAACGCTTCCCGGCGACGGGCGACGCTGCTAGGCTCCGCAGGTGATGGAACGCCTTCGCGCCCGCTTCGGGGAGAAGGCGACGCGGGAACTCTGCCGGGGGTCGGAACATGTGCGGATTCATCGGGATCATCGGGGCCGACGGCCATGCCGTCGCGTCGCTGTACGACGGACTTCTCGCGTTGCAACATCGCGGTCAGGACGCCGCCGGTATCGCGACGTTCGACAAGCGCTTCCACCTGAAGAAGGGTGAAGGGCTCGTCCGCGACATTTTACGTCAGAAGAACATGGATCGCCTCGTCGGCGGGGTGGGCGTCGGGCACGTCCGCTACCCGACGGTCGGCGGCGGATCGGTCGAGGACGCCCAGCCGTTCATGACCAACGCGCCCGTCGGCATCGCGATGGCGCACAACGGCAACATCACGAACTACCGCCAACTGAAGGCGGATCTCGAAACGCACTGCCGCCGCTACATCGATTCCGAATGCGATTGCGAGATCATTCTCGCCGTCTTCGCCGATGAAATCGAACGGCAGATCTCGACGGCGGACGGCATGCGGTCGATCACGCCGGAAGTCATCTTCAACGCGGTCGCCCGCGTGTTCCGCGACGTCCACGGCGCGTATTCGGCGGTCGCCTACATCGCGGGACACGGCATGGTGGCCTTCCGCGACCCCTACGGCATCAAGCCCGCGGTGCTCGGGACGCGTCCCGAAGCCTCCGGCAAGGTGTCGTGGTGCGCCGCGTCCGAATCGGTCGCCCTCGACATCTGCGGCTACACCGTCTCGCGCGATATTCGCCCCGGTGAGGCCGTCTACATCACGGACGGCGGCGAAGTGCACAGCCGGGTCGTCGCCACACCGAATCATCACCCGTGCGTGTTCGAGTGGATCTACTTCGCGCGCCCGGATTCGGTGATCGATCAAGTCAGCGTCTACGGGACGCACATCCGTCTCGGGGCCGCTCTCGCGCAACAGATCAAAGCCGCGGGGCTCCGCGTCGACGCGGTCATTCCGGTGCCGGATTCGGCACGCGCCGCGTCGACGGGATTGGCCGCGACGCTCGGCGTTCCGTATCGCGAAGGCTTCGTGAAGAACCGTTACATCGGTCGCACGTTCATCATGCCGGGGCAGGGGGAACGCAAGAAGAGCCTTCGCCACAAGCTCAATACCGTGAAGAGCGAGTTCGAAGGGAAGGACGTTCTCATCGTCGACGATTCGATCGTTCGCGGGAACACGTCGCGCGAGATCGTCGCGATGGCGCGCCGCGCCGGAGCGCGCAAGGTCTATCTCGCGTCCTACTCGGGCCCGATCAAACACCCTTGCGTCTACGGCATCGACATGTCGACGCGGCAGGAACTCATGGCGCGCGAGCGTTCGAACGAGGAAATCGCTTTGGCCCTCGGGGCCGATGCGGTCTTCTACCAGACGCTCGACGCGATGAACGAAGCCGTCCGCGACGTCGGTGCGGGGTTCGAAAACCTCTGCAACGCGTGCTTCGACGGCAAATATCCCACCCCGCACGTGAACGAATCGGTTCTTCTCGAAATCGAGCGGGACCGCGCGGCGGTTCGCTGACGGCCGAGGCGGTTGACGGGCGTTGCGTGCGCCCCTAGCATCCCCCCGTCATGATGTTCCGGACCCACTTTTTCATCCACCCCACCTGAATGCACCGCCGGCAGGACGCCGGCGGGTGGGGCCGGTCCGGCTCCTAAGATTCCCCGAAAGGGATCCCCGTTCGTCGGTGTCCGTGTCGCCAAGAAAAGACGACCATGCACCGACTCGCAGCCGTAGCCGCGCTCCTCGTTTGCGCGCTCTTCGCGCAGGGGCCCGCCGTCCGCTCCTTCACCTTCACCTACGAGGTCGAGATTCCGACCGTTGCGGACGGAACGAAGGAAATCAAATTGTGGGTTCCGAATCCCGTGACGATGAAGGGCGTGCAGACGATCGGCGCCGTGTCCGCCGTCATGCCCGAAGGCGCGGTGATGGTCGCCAACCCGGATGCTTCCGGGAACAACACCATCATCTGCGTCACGATTCCGTCCCCGAAGGCTGGGGCCAAGTGCTCTTTCTCGTGGCCGGTCGTCCGCAACGAAGTGACGGCGGGGACGCTGCGCGGAGCGGGAGCGAAAGCCCTGTCCGACGAAGAGAAGGCCGCCAACGCAATGTGGCTTAAAGCCGACAACCTCGTGCCCGTCGACGGGAAGGTCGCCGAGATCGCCGCCCGCATCGCGCCGAAGGAAACGAATACGCTGAACGTCGCGCGCGCGATCTACGACTACGTGCTCGCCGACATGCGCTATTCGAAGGACGGCACGGGTTGGGGACGCGGCGACACGCTGTGGGCCTGCGACTCGAAGTTCGGCAACTGCACGGACTTCCACTCGCTGTTCATCTCCTTGGCGCGTGCGAAGGGAATCCCCGCTCGTTTCACCATGGGCACGTCCATCCCGCTGAAGCGCGGCGAAGGCGCGATCCCCGGCTACCACTGCTGGGCCGAGTTCTACGTCGCCGGCGCGGGATGGATTCCCGTCGACATTTCCGAGGCGGACAGGGACCCGTCGATGGCGCAGTACTACTTCGGAAATCTGACCGAAGACCGCGTGTCGTTCACCATGGGTCGCGACCTCAAGTTCGATCCCATGCCCGCGAAGGGCGTCATCCCGTTCTTCATCTATCCGCTGGCGGAAGCGGACGGCAAGGAAACGGAAGCGAAGCGTTCATTCAAGTACCGCGACTCTTGAGTCGCTCGATCGGAGACAACTCATCATGAAGAAAACCACCATCGTCGCGGCGTGTGCGCTCGCCGCATCGGCCGCCGTCGCCCAAGACCCGGCCGTCGAGGCGCGCTTGCGTGCGCTCGAAGAACAGAACCGCGCGATCCTCGCCGCGCTCGAAAAGAGCGAAGCGAAGAATGCGGAAATGGCCGCCGAGCTCGGCAAGGTACGCGACGACGCGGCCTCGTCGGCCCGCGAGTCCGCCGTCGAGACCCAAGTCAACGCGCTCTCGGCACGCATGGCGGACGGCATCACGTGGAAGGACCTCGTCAAGTCCGGCAACAAGATGAAGTTCTACGGGTTCATCCGTCTCGACGCTTACGGCGACACGGGCCGCATGGACAACATCATCCTGCCGACCTTCGTCGCGCCCGAGACCAACGCGGACAACACGGACGACGCGTCGTTCGCGTTCGACGCGCGGCTCACGCGCATCGGCATCGACTTCGACTTCGGCAAGATCGGGACGGCCGATAC
>CAIWVZ010000239.1 GCA_903916245.1 uncultured Planctomycetota bacterium
CCGCACGCGCGCCCGCCACCGAAGATCGCTCACACGGCGGGGTACCACCGGTACAGCATGAAATAGACGAGAACGCCGGTGACCGAGACGTAGAGCCAAATCGGGAACGTCCATTTGACGAGACGTCGATGTCCTTCGACGTCCCCACGCAGCCCTCGCCGTATCGACACGATCGCCAAGGGCGGGACCGCCGCCGCGAGAAGTACGTGCGTGAGGAGCATCGGGAAGTACACCCAGCGGATGTTCCCCTCTCCCCCGAACTTCTGATCGCCGAACGCGAACTTTCGCGTCAGATACGACACGAGAAAGACGCAACTCACGCCGAACGCGGCGAGCATGGTGCGCTTGTGCGCTTCCACCCGGCCCGCTTTGACGAGAAAAAAGCCGACGACGAGGAGGAAGCCCGCGAGTCCGTTCAACGAGGCGTTGACGGCCGCGAGTCCGTGGGCCGAAAAAAATCCGTCCTTCATGCGCCGCCCTTCAGCAGGAGCACCTTCAAGAGATCGACCCGAAGGCGTTTCAGCGCTTCTTCATCGGTCCCGTCGTAGTGACCCCGCACGTTGCCGTCGCGATCCACCAGAACGAACTTGCCGCTGTGCGTGTCCGGGTTGCCCTTCTCATTCGCGAGCAGGAACCCCTTGACCGACAGATCGTGGATGGCGTCGACGGTTCCCGTCAGGAACTTCCAACGATCGTCGTTCACGCCCCAAAGTTTCGCATACTCGGCGAGAGCCTCCGGCGTGTCGCGCTTCGGATCGGCGGTGATCGACACGAACAAAGGGGCGTCCCCGAGGCGCTGAACCGCGGCCCAGTCGCGCGTCTCGCTCCAAATCTTCTTCATCTGCTCGTGCATACGCGGGCAAAGCCCCGAGCAGTACGTGAAGAAAAAATCGGCGACCCACACGCGCCCCTTCAAGGACTCGAGGGTGACCGTCGAGCCGTTCGCGTCGGTCAGAACGAACGGCGTGACTTTCGTCACGACTTCGGGCGCGACGAGCTCCGGGTTCTTCCACGGGTTCAGCGGATAGAAGCTGAACTTCGCCCAGATCGTGCCGAGGAGCGCGGCGACGAGAAAGATCACGACGAGTTTCCCCGCGACGGGATGCCGAGCGGGCGTGTCGTTCGTGGTCATACGAAGTGCAGCAATCCGAGAAGCAGATACCAGACGACCGTGACGTAGCCCCACCAAAGGGTGACGACCTCGATGCGATCGCGATTCACCTCGCCGAGCGGAAGCGTCAACGGCCTACGGAGAATCACCCAGTGCCACACCAAACCGGCGAGCACGTGGATCGCGTGCACCATCGTGATCAGGATGATGAACGACCCGTAGATCCCTGCTTGAAGGGACAGTCCCCGGTCACCCTCGATCTTCAGTTCGGCGAAGACGAGCGCGAGGAACGCCACGCCGAAGAGGCTGACCCGCTTCAACGCGGCGCGCACCTGCGCTTCGTTCCCTTCGCGGGCCGCGCGCGACGCGCGCATCGCGTAGAGCGTCGCCACCGTGAGCACCACGGCGTTGACGACGGGAATAAGAAGCCCGACTTTCTTCGGCAGCACCTGCACGCCGCCGTCCATGTAGGGCGCGGGCCACATCGGCGCGCTGAAGCGCGCGAGGATGAACGTGCCGACGAGTCCGGCGAAGACCATGGTCTCGCACGCGATCCAAAGAAGCGCACCGAGGCGTCCGCGGGAGACCGGCGGGCCGGACTCGGGGTCGCGGGCGAACGGAATCGAGGAATCTGTCATGGGTGGCGACGCGGCGAGCGCGATGCCGCGTCGGGGAAACGGTAGCACCCGCCGCGCGCTCCGCGCATCCCCCATCCGAGCACCGATGCCGCCGATCGCAACCCGAAATCCCGCCGCGGGTCGCGATCAGGCGCGCGGAATCCGGTCGATCACGAGAAATGCCCAAACGACGGGTAGATAGACGAGCGACGCCCAAAAGAGGCGCTTCGCCGTCGCGACATCCCGCACCCATGCAAAGCGCATCGCGAAGGCGAGAAAGACCGCCCCGGACGCAAGGGCGACGACGAGGAATCGCGAGCCGCACAGCCCGACGGCGGGCGCGACGACGGCCATCGACACGAGAATCAAAGCGACGGTGTTGAGAACGACCTGCCGCGCACAAAGCCCGAGCGTCGGATCGACGGCCGGGAGCATTCGAAATCCCCCGCGCTCGTAATCGTCGCGATAGACGGTGGCGATCGCGAGGAAGTGCGGGATCTGCCAAAAGAAGATGATCCCGAACATGACCCACGGAGCCGGAGCGGTCAGCGAACCACCCGCGGCGGCCCAACCGAGAACAGGCGGGAGTGCGCCGGGAACCGCGCCGACGAGCGTGTTCAACGTCGTCACGCGCTTCAACGGGGTGTAGAGGCCGAGATAGATCAACGCCACCGCGGCGGAAACCGCGGCCGCCGACCACGTCGTTTTCGCCGCGAGAATGCCGAGTCCCGCGAGCAACAACGACACACCGAAGACCACGGCGGCACGCGGACTGACTTCACCGCTCGCAACGGGGCGATCGCGCGTGCGATCCATGCGGGCGTCGAAATCGCGTTCCATCACCATGTTCAACGCGCTGGCGCCGAACGCCGACAACGCGGCCCCGAGAGCCGCGAACGCCGCGCCGACCGGATCGACCTCGCGACCGCTCGCGGTGACGTATCC
>CAIWVZ010000240.1 GCA_903916245.1 uncultured Planctomycetota bacterium
CACGCCCCGCACGGTCACGAGGTGGTGCATGCGGATGTCGCCGAGCTTCTTGCGGATGTTCCGGATGTGGACGTCGATGTTGCGATCGACCACCACGACCCCGTCTCCGACGACGTGCGGAAGGAGCTCCGTCCGCGAGAAGACGCGCCCTTCGTGCCGCACGAGGAAGTGGAGCAAGCGGAATTCGGCGAGCGTGAACGCGACGGGAGAACCGTCGACGGAGACCTGATGACGGACCGGATCGATTTCGATGCCGCCCTTCGCGACGGGTCGCTTGTCGGAACGGGAGACGGCGGCGGTCTTCGATCGGCGAAGGACCACTTTGATCCGTGCGAGGAGTTCCTTGATGCTGAAAGGCTTCGTGACGTAGTCGTCGGCGCCGATGCCGAGGCCGACCAGGATGTCGGACTCCTCGCCCTTGCTCGTGACCATGATGACGGGAAGGGATTCCGTGCGGGGATCGGCACGCAGGCGGCGGCACACTTCGAGGCCGTCGATACCGGGAAGCATGAGGTCGAGAAGAACCACGTCGTACGCCTTCGACCGCGCGTGATCGACCCCGCGTTCTCCGTCGGTGGCCGTATCGACGTCGTACCCCTCCTTCTTCAGGTTGAACCTGAGGAGTTCGAGGATGTCCGACTCGTCTTCGATGACCAGAACGCGTTCACGCTTCATGTTGTGGATCCCCACGCTCTCCATGGAACATTAGAGACCATTCATGAAGATTCCGCAAAGACGGAGGCGTTTCCCCGTCAATGCGATCCACCCCCGGAAGGACGCGTGGCAAGGCCGGAAATCTCCGCGACCATGGCGCGTCGTGCTTCCTCGACACGTGCGTCGAAGCCCTGCTTAGCGGCGTCGTCGAACGCGGCGCGCGCGGCCCCGTAGTTGCCCGCCCACCATGCGGCGAGCCCCCGGTGATACGCCAACCGCGGGAGTTCGGCGTCCGCGGCGGCCGCCCGATCGAGGAGCGATTCGGCGAGCAACGCCAACGTCTTGCGCCGGGTGGCGGGCAAGACTTTGGCCAACTCCAAAGCCGTGCGGCCCGAGAGATCCAACGCGTCCGCGGATTCCGGAGAAACCGCGAGACCGCGACTCAACGCCCGCTCGGCCCCATCGACGTCGCCCGACGCGGCCAACGACCGCGACAATCCGATCCATCCGACGAAGCAGCGCGCATCGCGTTCGGTCGCCGCCATGAAGGCCGCCCGGGCTCCGACCACGTCGCCGCGCACGAGCCGCGCCTCACCTTCACGCAGAACGGTGGAAAGGGCGTCGGAGTTGTCGGTACCCGCGCATCCGGACAGAGCCGCGAGCACCCACATCCATCGAAACCGCCGCGGCATCGTCATGCCTCCATCGTCCGCCCTCGGCGCGAGGAATCAAGCCCCTTCGGCTACGATCCCGCCGCCATGGCGACCCCTCTCATCGTCCCCCCACGCCTCCTCCTCGGTCCCGGTCCTTCCCTCTGCGCCCCGGAGGTTCTACGCGCGCTCGCGACCCCCTTGCTCGGCCACCTCGACCCGGCGTTTCTCCGCATCATGGACGCGACCAAGGATCGCCTGCGGGAGGTGTTCAAAACCGCGAACCGACTGACCCTGCCGCTGCCGGGCACGGGGTCGGCGGGCACCGAAGCGATCGTCGTCAACTTCATCGAACCCGGCGAGCGCGTGATCGTCGGCGTCAACGGCGTCTTCGGCGGTCGGCTCGCCGATCAAGCGCGCCGCATCGGCGCCCGCGTCGAGACCCTCGAAGCTCCCTTCGGCGAGGCCGTTCCCGCCGAAGCGGTCGAAGCCGCTCTCGAACGCGAACCCGCGGCGGCCGTCATCATCGTCCACGCCGAAACGTCGACCGGAGTGCTCCAGCCCGACATCGCGCGGATGGCCGCGGCGACTCGGCGCGTCGGAGGGCTTTTCCTCCTCGACTGCGTGACGAGTCTCGGTGGCGCGCCGTTGGAAATCGACGCCTGGGGGGTGGACGCGGCCTATTCGGGGACGCAGAAGTGCCTCTCCGTCCCACCGGGCTTGGCCCCGGCGACATTCGGGGAACGTGCGGTGGCGAAACTGAAGGCGCGTCGCACCCCGGTGCCCTCCTGGTACCTCGACCTCGGCATGATCGATGCGTATTGGGGATCGGAGCGGGCCTATCACCACACCGCCCCCATCTCGATGGTCTACGCGCTCCACGAGGGGCTCGGACTGCTGCTGGACGAAGGTCTCGAAGCTTCGTTCGCCCGCCACCTTCGCGTCCAGAGGTACTTGATCGACGCCCTCGCGGAACTCGATCTGCGCCCCGTCGTCCCGGAGGCGATCCGCCTCCCGATGCTCACGTCGGTCGCGATTCCGGAAGGGGTCGACGACGCGGGGCTGCGCCGCGATCTCTACGAACGCTTCAACATCGAAATCGGCGGCGGCTTGGGGCCACTCAAGAGCAAGGTGTGGCGCATCGGCCTCATGGGCTACGGAGCCCGTGAGGAGAACGTCCTGACGCTGACCGGAGCCTTGCGGGACCTCATCCCGCGGCACCGAAAGACCCGGCCGACCTGAGGACGGTCTACTTGAGTCCGTAGGCCGTGCGGAAGGCGTCGATCGTCTTTTGGTCGGGCGACTTCACCGTGCGGCCTTCCGGCCCGGCACCGATCGCCGTGACGCACTTCGCGAGTTCGCCGTGCTTTTTGTATTCGCGCACGGCAGGGTCGCCCTTCGCGAACACCCAAAGGCGGCCGTCTTCTTCGAAGACCGCGAATCCGGGCTTCGCCCACGCGGACTTCGCACCTTCGGCGTACGACACCGCGACTTCGCCCTCGTAAACCGAGTGTGCGGTTTCGCAGCCGCCGAATACCAACGCGGCCGAAGCCGCGAACGTCGTGAACCACTTCTTCATGATCGTCTCCTGCGGGGATGAAGGCCGATCAACCGAATCGGCCCGAAACGTAGTCTTCGGTCTCCTTGCGGTGGGGCCGCATGAAGATGTCGTCGGTCGGTCCGTACTCGACGAGACGACCGAGGTACATGAACGCCGTGTAGTCGCTCGATCGCGACGCCTGCTGCATGTTGTGCGTCACGATGAGCACCGTGTAGGAACCCTTGAGATCGGCGATGAGATCTTCGACACGCCCGGTGGCGATCGGATCGAGCGCCGAACACGGCTCGTCCATGAGCAGCACTTCGGGTTCGGCGGCGATGGCGCGCGCGATGCACAAACGCTGCTGCTGACCACCCGAGAGCGACAGACCGCTGGTCTGCAAACGGTCCTTCACCTCGTCCCAAATGGCGGCGCCGCGGAGAGAGCGTTCACAAACCTCGTCGAGCACGCGCTTGTCCGTGACGCCGTCGATACGCAACGGATAGACGACGTTCTCGTAGATGCTCATGGGGAACGGATTCGACTTTTGGAAGACCATGCCCATGCGCTTGCGAAGTTCGATCACGTCGACCGCGCGGTCGTAGATCGAGTCGCCGTTGAGACGCATGTCGCCTTCGATCCGCACGCCGTCGATGAGGTCGTTCAGACGATTGACGGATCGGAGGAGCGTGGACTTGCCGCAACCGGACGGTCCGATCAGCGCGGTCACCTTCCCGCGCGGGATACGCATCGAGATGTCCCAAAGCGCTCGCGCGGCGCCGTACCACAGCGAGAATCCGTCGATATCGAGGACGGCCTCTTCGTTGGCGACGGCGGCGTGGATCTCGGGCGCGCCGGGCGCGGGCTGCGCGGTGGACGGGCCGAACGCGGCCATGATGCGGGTCGCTGAAGGAGTCGGTTCCGACATGATGGGTCCGATCAGAATTGTCCTCCGGCGTAGCGACGTCGGAGGGATGTACGGATGCGGATCGCGGCGAGGTTGAGCGTCACGATCACGAGAATGAGCAACAGTGTGGTGGTGTACACCATGGGCTTCGCCGCCTCGCTGTTCGGGCTTTGAAACCCGAGGTCGTAGACGTGGAAGCCGAGATGCATGAACGAGCGTTCGAAGTGGACGTAGGGGAAGATCCCGTCGACGGGCAGTTCCGGAGCCAACTTCACCGCGCCGACGAGCATGAGCGGTGCGACCTCACCCGCCCCGCGCGCCATCGCGAGGATGGCTCCGGTCATGATGCCGGGCAGCGCCTTCGGAAGGACGATGCGTCGGATCGTCTGCCACTTCGACGCGCCGCAGGCGTACGAGCCCTCGCGCATCGACGACGGCACGGCGGCGAGCGCCTCTTCCGTCGCGACGATCACGACGGGCAACGTCATCAGCGCCAACGTAAGGGCGCTCCAAAGAATGCCGCCCGTTCCGAACGTCGGGTTCGGCAACTTCTCCGCGAAGAGCAACTGGTCGATGCTCGCACCGACCGTGTAGCAGAAGAATCCGAGCCCGAACACGCCGAAGACGATGCTCGGCACGCCGGCGAGATTGTTCACGGCGATACGCACCGACGACGTCACGACGCCGGCCTTCGCGTACTCCCTCAAATAGAGCGCGGCGAGCACACCGATCGGAACCACCACGATGGACATGAGCAACGTCATGACCACCGTTCCGAAGATCGCGGGCCAAACCCCGCCCTCGGAGTTCGCTTCCCGAGGCTCGTCCAACAGGAACTCGCGCCAACGCGACACGAGGACACCCAAGCGCCCTGCGGTATCGAGCGTGTTGGGACGGTAGGCACGCACCACGTCGGCCACCCGGATCGGGACTTCTTTTCCGTCCGCGATGCGCATGATCACGACCCAGCCGTCGTTCTCCTTGTCGATCGCGACGATGCGATCGCGAATGCGCGTCGCCTCGGCTTCGAGTTCGGCCGTTCGGGTCCGCCACGCCGCCTGATCCGCTTCCGAAGCGACTCCGCCTGCGCGGATCTCCGCGCGTCGCAACGTCAATCGCGCCTCCGACAACGCGTGGTTCACACGACCGAGATCCACCCGTTCGAGGCGACGACGCGTTTCGAGGCGTTCACGACACCCCGGATGGGCTTCTTCGAACGCCCGCCATGCGTCTTCCGTGCCGTCGGCGGTTTTGACTCCCGCACGTTCGAACCTCACGGGAGTGCCGTAAAAACGTCCCCATGTCACGCGCTCGAAGACGACGAGGTCTTTCGGTGCGCCGCGCTCGGCGACGTTGAAATCGCTGACCCAGCGGAAGTGCTCGCCCGTTACCTCGTAGTTGCCGATGCGGACGAGATCGCGACGCGCCTCGCCTCCCGCCGCCGCGATCTTCTCCCGAGCCTGCGCGACGTGGGCCTCCCCCACCTGCTCTCGGATCGCGACGTCCGTGGGGGCGTGCAACTCCGAACGCGTCACTTCGCCGATCACGACGCTTCCGTCGAGCAGCCGTAGGCGCACGCCGTCCGTCGGCCAGAAGGTCGAAGCTCCTTCGACCAGAACAAGTCCGACGAGGCCGACGATCATCGACACGCACAGCACCAGCGCCGCGTTCGTGAGCCAGATCCACGGCTCTCCCACGGCGAAAAGCGACAAAGCGCGCACACGACGCGCGGGATGTTTGGGGTCGGGGGCGCTCACAGTTGGTACGCCCTCTTCCGGAAGCGCTGACGGACGAGTTCCGCCAACGTATTGAGGACGAACGTGATCGCGAAGAGCACGAGCGCCGCGAGGAACAGCATGCGGTAGTGCACGTGCCCCTCGACGGCTTCGGGGAGTTCGACCGCGATGTTCGCGGAAAGCGTGCGGAATCCGTTGAAGACGTTCCATTCGAGAACGGGCGTGTTCCCCGCCGCCATGAGCACGACCATGGTTTCACCGACGGCACGTCCGAGGCCGACCATCACCGCCGAAAAAATACCGCTCGCCGCGGTGGGGAGGACGACGCGCATGGCGGTCTGCCAGAGAGTCGCACCGCACCCCAACGACGCCGAGCGCAGCGCGTGCGGCACGCTCGAAAGCGCGTCTTCCGCCAACGTGTAGATGATCGGAATGACGGCGAACCCCATCACGAATCCGACGACGAGGGCGTTGCGCTGCACGTAGGTCGCCATCACGCCGCCGCGGACGTCGAATCCGACCAGCGTCATGGTTCCCGCGAGGACCGCCGCCGTCACGAGGCACGATGCGATCGAACCGAGGTGCCGCAAGAGAGCTGCACGGGCGACCGACTCACGCGGACGTCCGAGCAGGCGGCGCGACAACGCGGGCGTGTAGAACCGCGCGCCCACCCAACCGACGAAGACCGCCGAGAGCGGGATGAACAGGATGAACCAACCGCCGAAGGCCGTCGAGGCGATCCCGCCCGCGGTCGACGTATGGCTGAGCCACGCTTTGAAATCGCCGCCGAAGAGGATCCTCTCGGCGAACGGTCCGACGCGCCCCGCGACGAAAAGGGCCGCGGGAAGCACGAGGCAGAGGGCGACCGCCTTCACCTTGATCCCGAGCTTCATCACGACCGACGGCGGCAACAATTGCCAAAGATGGGCCGCGGTCACGAACGACGTCGGCACGATCAAGAGTGCGGCGAGGATCGCGGGCACACGGTCTTCCACGATCGGAGCGAGGACGAGCGCACCGACGAAACCGAGAACGACGCTCGGCAAACTCGCCATCATTTCAATCGCGGGCTTCACGCGCGCTTTCACGCGCGGATGCAGGAATTCGGACGTCGCGATCGCCGCGAGCAACGCGATCGGCACCGCGAAGAGGAGGGCGTAAAACGTCGCCTTGAGCGTGCCGAACACGAGCGGCACCAATCCGAATTTCGCTTCGAAATCGTCCGAACCACTGGAGGACTGCCAAACGTGTTCCGGCTTCCCGTAGCCTTCGTACCACACGGGCCGCAGGATCGACGTGACCGTGACCTCGGCGTAATCCGCGTGCAAGGACAAGACCGCGAAGCCGGACCGCGTCACCGCGACGAGGCCGTCGTTGCGCGGAAACATGTCGACGGCGAGGATCGGCTC
>CAIWVZ010000241.1 GCA_903916245.1 uncultured Planctomycetota bacterium
AACGCATCGTCGGCGCGCCCTCCCACCCGGAAACGCGTCGGCTGTTCGCCGCACTCAAGACGGAGTCCGCCCCGTGACGGTCGCACTCGAAGTCGCCGGGGTTTCGGTCACCTATCGCCCCGGTCGCGACGACGCGGTCGCGGCGCTGCGCGACGTCTCGTTGACCGTGCGTCGTGGACGCACCCTCGCGCTCGTGGGTGAATCCGGCTCCGGAAAGACGACGCTCGCACGGGTCATCCTGGGCCTCGAACGTCGCGAATCGGGCGTCGTCCGCGTCGACGGCATCGATGTCGACGCGGATCCCTCCCGCGTTCCGCGCGACGTCCGCAAACGCATTCAGCCGCTTTTCCAGGACCCCGGTGCGTCTCTCGACCCGATGTGGCGTATGCGGGATCTTCTGATCGAAGCGATGGACGTCTCGGGAGGGGTACCTCCGCAGGGCCGCACGGCACGCATCAAGGAACTCCTCCTCGCATTGGGGTTGGCGGACGATCTCCTCGATCGTCGTGTCCACGAACTCTCGGGCGGGCAGAAGCAACGCTTCGCGTTGGCACGCGCGCTCGCCACGGGAGCGAACATGCTCGTTCTCGACGAACCGCTCACCGCACTCGACCCGCCGGCCCAACGCGCCGCGATGGACCTGTTCGCCGCCTTGAAGCGCGACCGCGGCGTCACAACGCTGCTCGTGTCGCACGACCTCGACCTCGTCCGCACCGCCGCCGACGACGTGGTCGTGCTCTACCGCGGACGCGTGGTCGAGTCCGGTCCGACGGCGGAGGTGCTGCGCGCTCCCCGTCACCCCTACACCCGCCTGCTTCTCGCGTCGGTCATGCCGCCGATTCCCGCCGAGGCCCGGCGTCGTCTCGCGGCGTTGCCGGAAGACGACGCCGTCGCGGACCCCGTGGCGTCGGGATGCGCGTTCGCTCCGAGATGCCCGCTCGTGATCGACGCGTGTCGCACGGCGATTCCGCGTCCGACGCCGATCGACGACGGCGCGGACCACGCGGTCGCCTGTCCCGTCTCCGTCTAGAGGACGCGGAAGTCGGCGGCGCGTGTCCGCCACCAGCCGTCGAGCCCCGTGAGGTTGGCATTCACGCGACGCAACCGATCGAGCTCGCGCGCGGCGTCGGCGTTGCGACCCGCGAGAACGCACACTTCGACCAGCGCCTTCCCGGCCTCGAGATCCCGCGGTGCTTCGCGAGCGGACGCCATGAGCCGTTCGACCGCCACGTCGAGCCGTGCGCCGTCCGATTTGAGCCGTCCGTCGTGGCCGAGCGCCGCGAGGACACCGCCGAGGAACAGTGCCCGCGCCCGACCGGATCCCGGCGGAAGCTCTCCCATGGCCCGCTCGGCACGACGCTCGGCATCGCGAATCCGACCGCGACCGAGGAGCGCTTCGGCCATGAGATCCTGCGCTTCCGGATCGACGTCGAGCGGCTCGAGCATTTCGACCACACGACGGAACTTGCCGAACTTCAGATACGCCCTCGCGGTCGCCAACGCGCGGGCGCGGGCATCGGCAACGACACGCTCCGCGCGCGTGAAGGGGTCTTCCGCCGCCGCATCGGGGCCCTCGAGGATGTAGCGCGCCACGGTGACGTCGTGACGACGCACGTACATGCCGATCAGCGCGGGGTCGGGATCCGCGTCGAGCGAATCCGAACCCATCCACACGTCGATGGCGAGGAACTTCATCGCCGCGAGCCGACGCGCCGCTTCTTCCGGACCCGCGCACACGTGGATGCGCACGAGATCCGCGGGCACCTTCGGAGGCGGCGCGGTGGCTCGGAGACTCCGCGACTCGACCGGACGTTCGAGGATGGTCGCTTCCATCACGTCGCGGGTCGTCGGCACGAGGTCGATCCGGCACCCGCGGCACGACTTCGCGGTCGTCACGTGCTCGCAAAGGCACCGCGGACACATTCGAACGATCTCGTCGCGCTCGAAAAGCTCGAGCAACGGGTCGACGACGGGCTCGCCTTCCTCCGCTTTACCGGGCTTGAATCCTTCGAGTCGCAGCGGAGTTCCGCACAGAGGACAACGGCGGGCGCCCGCTCGGACGTCGGTTTCGCACTTGGGGCATCGCAGGGAGAGGGCCACGGTGGAAAAAGATAGCAGCGGGTGCGGGATTGACGCGGTTCAAGGCCCGCGGTTCGGAGGGTCGAACCAACCGAGAGCGCTTCTTCCATGCCCGAATCCCACCCACCTGACGACGGTCTCGTCCGCGAGGCCGACCGGATGTCGCCCACCGCCCATCGGGTGGCGGTCGCGGCGTTCGCGCTGTTCGTCCTCGTCTGCATCGGCACGCCGATCGTCGACGCGTACGCGGCGTCCGGGCGCGCGAAACTCGACGGAGCCGAGAAGGTCGCCGACGACAAGAAGCGGGCGGCCGCCGCGTGGCTCGACGGAACTCGTTTCGCGTTGATCGCTTCCGATCTCAAGGAAGGCTCTTCCGTCCGAAAGTGGGCGCTCCCCTTGTGGGCGTGGAGTCTGTGGCGCGGCTTCGGCGAAGTTGCGGGAACGCTCGTTTCGGGGTCCGACGGGTGGATCTACATGCGCGAACGGATCAAGACGAATCCGCTTCCCGACGATCGCCTCGTCGGGCTCGCGGCCGCCTCGGTCGCGGTCGCGGATCGTCGTCTCGCCGGAATGGGGATCGACCCGACCGTCGTCTTGGTTCCGCGCAAGGAAGCCGTCGCCCGCGCTCACGTTCCGAAGCACTTCGACGCACGGCCGGATCTCGACGCTCGAGTGATCGCGGCGGCCCGCGCCCACGGCGTGCGTGTCCCCGACGTCGACGGCGCGTTCGCCGCGGTGTCGCCCGAGGACGTTTATCACAAGACGGATTCCCACTGGAACGATCGCGGGACGCTCGCCGCGGCCGTGGCGACGGCGAACACACTCGGCGCCGCGGACGCTTCGGCGAAGGCGGCGACGCTCCCGCGCGAACCGTTCCACTACACCCTCGGCGACGCCCTCCGCATGAGCGCCGTCACGCGCACCGATCGAAGCAATCCACTCGGTGCGGGCGAACCCGACGTTCGCGTTCGAACGCCGGAGGCTCCCGACCTCGCGTGGGAGGAAAAGGCGCCGAAACCGATCACGGACACCGCGCTGCTCGGGACGAGTTTCTCCGCGCACTCCCGATTCCGCGCCGATCTCGAATGGCTTCTCGGCGAAAAAGTGTGGTCGGGCGCGCGTCCCGGAATGGGTCCCATGATTCCCGTCGAGGATTTGCTGCGCCGCGTACCCGGTGGGCGCTTCCCGAAGCGTCTCGTTTGGGAAGTGCCCCTGCACTATCTCGTCAGCATGTCGACGCCTCTCGACCGTCTCGCGAATCTCGTCGACGTCTCGGAGTCGCCGAACGTCGTCGCCGTCGCGGGGCTCGATCGGATCGGCGACGTTTTCTCGACGAAGTCGTCGATGAAAAAAGGCGACGTCCGACCGTCCGACGGCGAGTCGATCCTCTCCTTCGCGAACGCGCGTCTGCATCATCCGGGCGGCGGCGTGTTCGCCTTCCGGATTCGCGGACTCCCGGACGACGACGTCCAAGTCATGACCGTCGCGGAGAGTTCGCGCATCATCGCCCCGTGGCGCAAGGGTCGCACGGAAATCACCGTTCCGCTCATGGCGTGGAAGCCCACGTTCGAAGGTTCCGTCCATCTGCGCAGTCAGAAGCCCGTGAAGGTCCGCATCGACGCGGTCGAGCTCGTCTCCGACTGCGACATCGAAGGCGGTACGACACCGACCGACGCCGCCCCATGGACGCCGGGACGTCTCGATCACGTCGTCGTCGACGTCGAC
>CAIWVZ010000242.1 GCA_903916245.1 uncultured Planctomycetota bacterium
CTTCCTCGGCGAGCGCCCGCTCTTCGGCTTCCCGCTCGCGCCGCGCCGCGGGATCGCTCCACGACGCGATCTTCGCCAAGAGATCCTTCCGACTCCCCTCGTGCGCCGACTTGTCTTCGGGACGGGAAAGTTCGACCGCGCGCAGCGAGGCCGCCGCCGCTTCCTCGAAACGCCCCGTCCGGAACGCGGCCCATGCGAGCGTGTCGGACATGACGGCCCGGTTGGAGGCAAGTTCGGTTTTCGACAACGCCTCGCGGACGAGAATCAACCCTTCGATCTCACGCCCCGGAACGAACTTGGCGGGATCGCGAGTCACGAGCGGCCAAGCGCGGTCGTGGAGACGGATTCCGTCTCGGATCGCGAGTGCGTCGGCGAGCGTCGCACGCACGTCCGACTCCGACGGCCAAGGATCGAATCCGAGCATCCGGCGGTGCCATCTCCATTTCGCTTCCACCGAAGTCCATGCGGCGAACTCACGCTTCGAGCGCCGATCCTCTTCGAGAAGTTCCGGAGTCGGAGGAAGCGCCCGCACGCGCAGGGCGGCGAGACGCGCGCGGTGTTCTTCGCGCGACGGACGCCCGGACGGCCCGGGCCCACCGTCGACCAAGACGCGCGCGCGTTCGGTCCACGCGTCGAGTTTCGGCAACATCGCGACCGACAACGGCCACAAAGACTCCGCGTCGCGCAGAAGTTCCCGCACGTCGGCCGCGGTCGACAGCCAAAGCACTTCGTCGGCCCGCCGTCGTGCTTCGGCCTCGCTCGACAACGCCCGTTTCGTTTCCGCGGCGAGATCTTCGGCGCGGGCGACCGCGATGTCGCGGTAGCGCAACGCGACGAAGAGTCCGACCGTGAGCGACGCGACCGCCGCAAAAAGCGCCACGGCGAGCGCGCGATGGCGCACCACCCACTTGCGCAGCGCGGCCCACGCACCCGTCTCGTAGGCGGCGACCACGCGCCCTTCGAGCCAGGCTCGCAAGTCCTCGCCGAGGGATTCCATGTCGGCGTAGCGGCCGACGGGATCGGGCGCCATCGCCTTCGCCGCGATGGCGGCCAGTTCGAGGGGGACCACCGCGCCGCGGGAAAGGAGTCGAGCCTCGATCGTCGACGAATCCGGTTGGGCTTCTCCCGGAGAAACCGGGGACGGCGGGTCGCCGGACAGAAGTTGGAAGAGCATCGCCCCCACCGCGTAGACGTCGGAACGAGGACCGACCGCCGCGATGTCGCCCGTCGCCTGCTCGGGCGACATGTAGGCCGGAGTTCCGACGACTTCTCCGTCGAGCGTCGCGAGAGGATCGCCGGTTGATTCGGCAACCCGCCGAGAACGCACCGTGGACGCCGCTTCCGAATCGAGGACGCGCGCCAGTCCCCAATCCGTCACGTACACCTCGCCGAAACGACCGATCATGATGTTCGACGGTTTGAGGTCGCGGTGCACCACACCGCGCGCGTGGGCGAACGCCATCGCCTCGCAGACGCGCAAGAGCACCGCCACGACGCGCGTCGTCGACCATCCGTCCTCCCCTTTCGAGGCCCGTCGATAGACGATGTCGAGCGCGACTCCTTCGACCATCTTCATCGTGATGTAGGCCGCGCCGGCGGGGTCGATACCCACGTCGTGAACCGGAACGATCCCCGGATGGTCGAGTTGTCCCGCGACTTGCGCTTCCGCGAGGAACCGGCTCAACTTGCTCGCCGAGGCGGGGGGCGCGGGGGTGCCGCCCCGACGCGTCACTTTCATCGCGATGTCGCGCCCGAGGATCGTGTCCCGCACCCGATAGACGATTCCCATGCCGCCTTGGCCGACCTCTTCGACGACGACGTAGCGTTCCGAGTCGCCGCCCCGCGCCTCGAGTCGACGCCGCAGGGCGTCGAGCGGATCGCTGCCGAGGGGAGTGCCTGTTTCGTGGGTCATAGGCTGCGGGAGCGGGACCGCGCCGCGCTCGGGCGGGGCAGTCTCGCCCCCGGGGCAAACGGCGGCAACGCCAAACCGCCGTCCTCGGGAAGGTTCGGCGCGATCGACCGGCCGCCGATGTTTTTTACCCGAACTTGTGCCTCCCGCGGTTGATGCCGCGGCCCCCGCCTGTCACCTTTCCATTCCGGCGGGCGCCGCCGGAGACCCCTTATGCGCAGGCCCCTGATCGCCGGCAACTGGAAGATGAACCTCGGCCACGCGGACGCCTTGCGTCTCGCGGACGGGATCTTCGCGGGCATCGACGTCCCGCCGGACCGGGACTGCGCGATCTTCCCGCCCTTCACGAGCCTTCAGGCCATCGCCGAGAAGCTCCGTTCAAGCCCGATCAAAGTGGGTGGTCAAAACTGCCATCCGGACGCCGAAGGGGCCTTCACGGGCGAGATCGCCTGCTCGATGCTCAAGGCGGCCGGTGCCTCGATGGTCATCTTGGGACACAGCGAACGCCGCCACCTCCTCGGCGAAACCGACGCCTTCGTCAACCGCAAGGTGAAGGCGGCACTCGCCGCCCGCTTGAAGCCCATCCTCTGCGTCGGCGAAACCCTCGCCGAACGTGACGCCGGCCGCACCGCGGACGTCGTCCTCGGACAGGTCCGCCGCGGTCTCGACGGGGTCGCCACCGACGCCATGCGGGATGTGGTCCTCGCGTACGAACCGGTGTGGGCCATCGGCACCGGCAAGACGGCGACTCCGGCGCAAGCGCAGGACGTCCACGCCGCGATCCGCGGCGAACTCGCTCTCCTCTTCGGCAAGCCCGTCGCCGAAGATACGCTCATTCTCTACGGTGGTTCGGTCAAACCGTCGAACGTGGACGGCCTCATGGCCATGCCCGACGTCGACGGGGCTTTGGTCGGCGGCGCCAGCCTCGACGAAGCCGACTTCCACCGCATCGTTTGGTTCGAAACTCCGGAAGGCTGATTCCATGCAAGTTCTGCGCATCATCCTGAACGTCGTGTTCGTGATCGTGTCCCTCATGCTCATCGCCGTGGTCCTCATCCAAGAGGGCAAGGGCGGCGGCTTCGGCAACGCGTTCGGCGGCGTCGGCGGCGAGGTCTTCGGACACGGCGCGACCGGCGTGAACAAACTCACGTCGTGGCTCGCGGGAACGCTTCTCGTGCTCGCGATGGTGCTCGCCAAGATCTCCGGGATGTGACCATGGGTTCCCACCTTCAGGCCTTCCGCGACGCCGAGGCTCTTCTCGAAGGGCATTTCCAGCTCTCGAGCGGCCTCCATTCGACGCAGTACATCCAGTGCGCCCGCGTGCTCATGTCGCCCGCGGTGGCCGAAGGTCTCTGCCGCGATCTGCGTACGCGTTGGACCGGCGAAACGCCCGACCTCATCGTCGGACCGGCCCTCGGAGGCGTGGTGGTGGGCTATGAACTCGCACGCGCGTTCGGCGTCCCGGGCATCTTCGCCGAACGCGAAAACGGCAAGTTCGCGATCCGCCGCGGATTCACCATCAATCCCGGGCAAAAGATCATCGTCGCGGAGGACGTCGTGACGACGGGCGGATCCGCCGCGGAAGTCGTCGATCTCGTGACGCGTCTCGGCGGTCGCGTGGTCGGCGTCATGTGCCTCGTGCAGCGCACGGAACGCAATCCGTTCTCGGTTCCGTTCGCTTCGCTCGAAACGCTCATTCCGCCGACGTGGGCCCCGGCGCAATGCCCGCTCTGCCTCGCAGGTGGCACCGCTGTGAAGCCCGGTTCCCGTCCGGGAGCTCCGGCTTCCCCGACGGCCTGAGGTCGCGCCATGGTGCGCAGCATGACCGGGTTCGGCACCGCGACGGCCGGTGACGGCGCCGGTGCCGTCGTCGCCGAGGTGCGGTCGACCAACCATCGATTCCTGAAGGTGTCGATCCACGCACCGCGGCACCTCGAATCCGCGGCTCCGGCGATCGAGGCGTACGCGAAGTCGAAACTCGCGCGCGGCGCGGTCGACGTGTCGCTCAAGGGGACCCCCGACGCGACGTCTACTCTGGTCAAAATCGACTCGGGTGTCGTCGCGGCCCGCGTCGCGGAACTCGAAGCCCTCCATGCGGCGCTCGGCGCGCCCGCGACGAAAGCCGATCTCGTCGCGACCGCGCTCCGACTGCCGGGAGCGTTGGCGGCGGAACCGTCGAACGGCACCGATCCCGTCCTCGTCGCGAACGCCGAAGCCGCCGGCAAGGCGGCCGTCGACGCGTTGTCGGCCGCGCGGGAAACCGAAGGATCCGCGCTCGCCGCGATACTCGAACAGGGACTCGTCGCCCTCTCCGACGCCGTGCGTCGCTGCGTCGAACGCGCCCCCACCGCGGTGCGCGAAGCCCGCGATCGTTTCGCGACGCGCGTCAACGCACTTCTTTCCGAAGCGCGTCCGGGGCTCGTCGTCAACGACGAACTCCTGCTCCGCGAAGCGGCGATCGCCGCGGACCGCGCCGACATCGCCGAGGAGATCGCGCGCCTCCACACGCACATCGACCATTTCCGCTCGATTCTCCGCGAATCGAACGACGTCGGACGCCGCCTCGACTTCCTCCTTCAGGAAATGTTGCGGGAAGTGAATACGACCGGGTCGAAGTCGTCCGACGTCGGAATGGCGCACGCGGTCGTCGACGCGAAGACGAGCATCGAACGCCTCAAGGAACAGGTCGCGAATCTTGAATGAACGGGTGTTCATCCTTTCCGGGCCGAGCGGAGTCGGAAAAAGTTCGCTGATTTCCAAAATCCGCGAACGCTTCCCCGACGTGCGTCTCGCGGTCTCGGCGACCACCCGTGCGCCGCGCCCGGGCGAAGTGGACGGTGTGCACTACGCATTCGTCACGCGAGCCGCCTTCGAAGAGGGGGTCCGAAGGGGCGACTTCCTCGAATGGGCGGAAGTCCACGGCAACCTCTACGGAACCCCGAAGCGAGCGGTAGAACCCCTTGCGGCACAAGGACTTACCGTCCTTCTCGACATCGACGTCCAAGGCTTCCGCAACGTCCGCCGGGTGCGCCCCGAAACCCCTGCGATCTTCGTCGCACCGACGTCCGCGTCGGTGCTCGAAGAACGGCTGCTCAAAAGGGGATCCGAAAACCCCGCCGGACTCGCGAAGCGCCTCGAAAATGCTCAGCGAGAAATGGCGGCCATGGGTGAATACGACCACGTCGTCGTGAACGACGACCTTGAACGGGCGGCCTTGGAATTGGAACACTTGTTGGGGCTCCGGGACTCCCGGACGCCTCCCCCACAAAGATGACCCATCCGAACCTCCAGCAAGCGAAGCTCGAAGGCGTCTACAACGACGTCGGCGGGATCTTCAAAGCCACCGTCCTCATCCAAAAGCGCCTCCGTGAACTCAACCGCGGCGCCAAGCGCCTCGTCGAGGAGCAGGACAAGAACACGATCGTGACGGTCATCCGCGAGATCGAGGCCCAACGCCTCGACCTCCTGCCGGACACGGACGAAAACCGCGAAGCGGTGCGTGCGGAACTCGAAGGCTTCACCGGCGGCGCTCCGCGTCCGACCGAAGTCGAAGCCACGACGACCAACGAAGACGAACTCGAGCGCCGCATTTTCATGGCGCTGAACAAGCAGCCGCCGGCCGGCCGCTGAAGGTGGGCCGACCGTGCCCCGCGTCGTCCTCGGCGTTACCGGCAGCGCGGCGGCTCATCGCGCGCTCGACGTCGCCAGCGACCTGACGAAACGGGGCGTCGCGGTCGACGTCGTCCTCTCCCGCGGGGCGCAGAAATTCCTGCGCCCCTTGGCATTCGAAGCCCTGACGCGTCGTCCCGTCCACACCGCGCTGTTCGGTGAAGGTTCCGGGGACCCCCATACGCACATCCGGTTGGCGGCCGAAGCGGACCTTTTGGTCGTCGTTCCCGCCTCCGCGGACTTCCTCGCGAAGGCGGCGGTCGGGATCTCGGACGACCTTCTCCTGACGGTCGCGTACGCCTTCCCGGGCCGGAAGATCGTCGCCCCGGCGATGAATCCGCGCATGTGGGCCAATCCCCTCACGGCCCGCAACCTCGCGACGCTCGGATCCCTCGGATGGGACACGGTCGCACCGGTGGACGGCGACCTCGCCTGCGGGGACCAAGGGACCGGTCGCCTCGCCCCCGTCGCCGACATCCTGGCGCGCATCGACGCCGCGCTCGCGCGGGGAGCCTGAACCCGTGCACGTCGTGATCACCGCGGGGCCCACCCGCGAACCGATCGACGACGTCCGCTTCCTTTCGAACGCGAGCACGGGGCGCATGGGATTCGCGGTCGCGGCGGAAGCCGCCCGTCGCGGACACCGGGTCACGTTGGTGAGCGGCCCGGTCGACCTTCGGGATCCGTCGGGGGTGAGGGTCGTCCGCGTCGAAACCGCGATCGAGATGCGCGACGCCTTCGTCGCGGCCTTCGGGGAGGACGGCGACGCCTGCGTGATGACCGCCGCCGTGTCGGACTATCGACCGAAGGAGCGCGTCGCGGGAAAGCTCAAGAAGGGCCCGGAAAACATCGCCCTCGAACTCGTGAAAAACCCTGACATTCTCAGGGAAGCGGGTATGATGGCCCGCGGACGTCCGGTCGTCGGATTCGCCCTCGAGGCGCTTTCCGGGACCGAGGCGTTGGCGGCCGCCCGGGGGAAGCTCGTTGACAAGAGTGCGACGATGATCGTGCTCAACGGAACCGGTTCCCTCGGTTCGGACGCCGTGCGGGGAGTCACGCTGGTGACGCGCGAGGGAGCGGTTCCTCGCGGTGACATCGACAAGGCGGGACTGGCACGGGAACTGGTGACGTTC
>CAIWVZ010000243.1 GCA_903916245.1 uncultured Planctomycetota bacterium
CCTTCTTGCCGTTGACGACATGGACGACACAGCCGGGGGTGTTGTCGGTGGGGCGTTCGTAGTAGCAGTAGACGAGCGTCAGGCGCGGCGGTTGGCCTTGCGGGCGTCGGGACAGCAGGGTGCGGTGGCGGGACGACAACGCTGCTTCTGCGTCGGGGGCGGGGAGCCAGTCCAGCCGGTACTGCTCTTTGACTTGCTCAGGGGGTAGGGCGACGCACCGAATCCAGTAGCGGGCTTCTTCCACGTTGACCGATCCCGGCTCAAGGCAGAACTCGGAGATGCCGAGCGGGGTCAGTTTGACACCGCCGGTCGGGATGGAGATGCCGGTCACGGGGTCGACCGCGGCGACCGGCCCGAGGTTCGGGTCCCAGTCGACGGACACCGCGGCGGCCCCACCGAACAGGGTTTGGAGCAGGGATTCTTCCCGAATGTCGCTCCAGTTGTTCTCGTATGCTTCGGACAGAAGCAACTGCTCTTGGAGGCGTTGACGGCGCAGGCTGGCATCGTCGACGCCGGACGGCTCGACTTCCCACACCAGCGGGGAGCGGGTCAAGCGGGAGATGAGGTTGGTGACACGGGGTCCGAACTTGTCAACGGTGATGCGGGTGTATTGCTCGTTGTCGTTGGTGTAGTCCAGCTCTGAGACGATGTTGCGGGAAATGTCCCACCAAATCCATTGCAGACCGGCGTAGTACGAGGCGTTCAGCCAGTAGTCACGGCGTTCTTTCAGCAGGTACGTGTCGGCTTTGTTCCACAGGTGGACGACATCTTCAGGCTTCGGCGGTTCCCACGGTTTCACGGTCCTACAGCCTCACTTGGTGTCTCCCACGTTCTCCGTGGCTTGTCGTCGGTCTTTTTCTTCTTCTTGCCGAGCCTTTCTGCAACGATCATCGCTTCGGGATTCTTGGCGACGACAAGGTTAGTCAATCGACGGTTCTCTACCAGTAGCACGGCGCAGATCGCTGCGAGAACGAGGATGGCGACGATGGCGGGGATCACAGGTCATCCAAGAAGTCGGTGTTCGTGTGGGGCTTCGGCGCGGGGGGTTCTCGCCGGGGACGACCCGTACGGCGAAGGGGGGAACCGTCCACAGTCGAGGGGGGCGACTGGGGGGTGTCCCCGGCGAGAACTGGTGCGGAACCTGCCGCTTCCGCAGTCGCCGATGATACACCAGCGATTGCTCCGGCAATGGATTCCAGTTTGGTTTGGAGTTCGTCGACACGATCTCCAAGTTCTTTGTTGACCGCTTTGGACAAACCGAGTTCGCCGATGCGGTTCATCTCGAGGCCACGTGACCCCATGACCTGCTGGGCGAGGTCGATGGCGCAGTCGGCGCAGATGTAGAGCCGGGTGACTGCCGACGGGTTGGCATCCTCGGGGCTGTTGTGGCCGTCGAGGTCGTGTTCGGTGTCGATGATCGGTTTGGCGACCCCTCGGCAGAACCAGCAACAACCTGGCAGGTACGTGTAGTTGTCAACGATGCGTGACATCACCATTTCCTTTTCTTGGCAGAACGATCAAGTTTGTCGATCAACTTCTGCACCCTTCCTTCTGCGCCGGGTTGGTAGTCCTTCCGGCGTCGGCTGATCTCATTGTATGGGCGGCAGGCTAACAGATAGCGGAGCGCGTCCACGGCGTGGTCTTCGTCGTCGGTGTCGATGTCTTCGGGGTTGATGTTGTCGTGACGCATTGCGGGCAGGGTGCGGAGCAGGTTTTCGCAATGGTTGAAGACTTTCAGTTTCGGTTCGCCGGATTCGGGGTCGGGCTGTAGGTATCGGCGCAGGTTCTGCCATCCGGCCACACGGGCGTTTTTGGCTCGGGTGACTGGCACGTTCAGGCTGTTGTAGACCGAAGCGACGGTTTGGCCGAGGCCGGACACGTTGGAGAAGGTGGACGGGTCGATGACGCTCGAGGTGATGGATTCGGCTTTGCCGTTCGGATGTTTGGAAAGTTCACGGATCAGCATGGCTTGCTGGGCGGCGGTCAGGTTCTTCTGATACGACTCCCGGTACACGTAGCAGGTGCCGTCGGCTGGGTTCCATGCGCCCCATAGGCAGGCGTACGGGTTCGCTGTTCCGAAGTCGATTCCGCGGTATCTCGGCCATTCGGGTGGTATCTCGAACGGTTGGACGACGTGGAGGTCACGCCGGTATTCGGTGAAGTATTGGCCGGTGAAGGTGTCCCAGTCGCCGAGCAGTTTCTGCTTTCTTTCCGTCTCAGGTAGCATCGAAAGGTGCTTCCGGTACGAAGGGTCAATGTGCGGGTTGTCGTCGACTGTGGAGGGGACGAACGCGATGACAAGGTGTTTGTTCGGGTCGTGGGGGATGTCCAGTTTGGCGAGACGTTCGTTGTCGTCCGGCAGCTCGACCCGGTGGACGATGTCAGGGTCATCGAATCCGTCCGATACGTCATAGACGACCGCGTATCTGCCTCCGTTGGTGGCTTGGACCATCATCCGGTACAGGAACGTGTGGCCCCGGTCGCCCGGGTTGGTGGCGAACAGGACGTGCGTTCGGACTCCTAGTTTGGTCATTTTTCGGCTGGTGCGGAGACGACCGGAGATCATCAGCATCTGATAGGGGGTGAACTGGGTGGCTTCGTCGAAGCCGATGAAGTCGTATTCGGCTGACATGAACTGGCCGACATCTTCGTCTCGGGAGCAGTATCCGTATTCGATGACCGACCCGTTGTCGTACCACCAGGCTTTCACGTTGTCGATGGAACGCAACTGAGCGGATACGTTCAGTTGGGCGTATCGGACTTGGGATCGGATGATGAGGGAGCGTCGTAGTTCCGGTAGTGCGGTTCGGATCAGCAGGGAACGGTGGCCGGGGTATTTCATGGAGAGTTCGTGGGCGTGGTAGGCGAGCAGTTCGCTTTTTCCTCCACCGGCGGCACCTCCGTACAGCAACCAGTCGGTTTTGCCGACGAGGATGTGGGCGCGTTCTTGGCGTTTGTTGCCGGTCAACCTCCATGCGTGGAGGTCGGTTTCGAGTAGACGCAGGTATTCGTCTTGTTCGGCGGGTGTGAGCTGGAGAAACTCGCTATCCGACAGCAGGTTCACTATGTTCCGTCCCCAATGGCCCGCAATCCGGCTTCGACACGCCGTTTTGCTTCCTGTTTGAGTTCCTCGAGGCGTGAAAGACGGTCTTCGGGGCTTCCGGTGCG
>CAIWVZ010000244.1 GCA_903916245.1 uncultured Planctomycetota bacterium
CGACGCCGTCGCCGCCCGCGACGTCGCCCCACGCGTTGCGCTTTCCGCCCTCGAAGAAGCCGGGCTTCTTCCCCTGTTCGCCCGCCCGACGGGCCCCGAGCCGACGCGTGACTCGTCGGCTTGGTGGCGCGAACGCGCGATCGCGTGGAACCCGGAAGTCCGTCGCATGCGCCGCGCCTTCACCGCCGCACGCGCCGCGGCCCGCGGAGCGGGATCCCCCGAAGCGATCGGCATCACGCTCGAGAACGCGAATATGCCCGGGGACGGCGCCGAAAACGACGTGATGACGACGTTCGACATCCTCGGGATCGTCGGCGTCGGCAAATCCGCGGCGGCCGAGGATTTGGCGCACGCCGAAGTGCGCGCCGCCTGGACCGCGCTCGAAGAAGCGGTGTGGCAAGCGGTTCGCGGCGTCGAACGCACGACGCACGAACTCGAAATCGCCGTCGCGCAGGAACGTCATCTCACGGCGTTGATCGACGATTGTCGCGCGACCCTCGCCCGCGCACGCGGCGCGTTCGCGAAGGGTTGGATCGCCCCCGCGATGATGGCCCGAACCGAAGCCCTCGTCGAAGAGATCGACAACGAACGTTCCATGGTTCGCGTCCAAGTCGCCGAACGCCGCGCCCGACTCGCGATCGAAGCGGGACTCCCGCCCGACGAAACCGACACCGCGACCGTCGATCCTCCGTCGTGGACGCCCGAAGAGCAGCCCGAAGTCCTGCCTCCGGTGCCGACACCGAAGCAACTCCTCGAACGCGTCCCACAGCTCCGAAGGCTTCTCGCGGAATACCGGATGGCGGACGCGGCGGTCGCCGCGGCCGCGGCCGAGTCGATCCCCGACCTCATGATCGGGCCCCGGGTGATCTTCGAGCCCATGTCGACTCTCTACGGAATCGTCGCGGAAACCGCGATCGCATGGCCGGGCCGAATCCGTGCGGATCTCGATGCGGCGGTCGAATGGCGTGCCCGCGCCCGCGAAGCGCTCGAAGACGGACTCCTCAAAGTTCATCACGACGCGCGCGCCCGTCGACACGCGACGGAGATCCTGCATGCCCAAGTCAACCTCTCGCTTCCGAAGCGCGAGCGCGAAACCGATCGTTGGTTCATCGCGGCGACGGGGGCCTTCGCGGCGGATTTGATGCGCCTCGAAGATGCGCTCATGGCCATCGAAGCCCGCATGAAACTCACGGCCTCGGCGGCCGCCCTGCGTCTCGAACTCGCCCATTCGCATTCCGCTCTCGACGAGGCCTTCGGTCCTCCCCTTCCCCCCGTCAACGAGGAGTTGAAGCCGTGACCAACGTCAATGCCGACATCGATCTCCGCGGACTCTCGCGCACGGCGAATCTGCCGCCTCCGCCGCGTTCGCGCCTGCGCCTTCTGCCCGTTCTTCTGATCGTCGTGTTCGCGGGCGTGCTTCTCGTGACGCTCGGCGACGTCTTCGCGCCGAAGGTCGCGGTGAAGGTCGTCCGTCCCGAACCCGTCACGGAAGGATTCGCGGCGACCGCCTCCTCCGGCACCGCCCTCTTCCAAGCCGCGGGCTGGGTGGAACCCGATCCATTCCCGATGCTCGTCCCCGCGCTCGTGAAGGGCGTCGTCAAGGACGTGACCGTGCTCGAATCACAAACCGTCGCGGCCGGGGACGTCGTGGCCGTCCTCGTCGACGACGACGCACGTCTCGAACTCGCGGACGCGGAGGCGACGCTCGCCGCCGCGGAAGCGGAGGAGACGAAGGATCGCGCGGTCCTCGCCGTCGTCGAAGAACGGTTCGCCGCCGCCGTGAGCGTGAAGGAACGCGTCGCGACGGCGACGGCCGAACGGGCGCAACGCGCGGCGATGGCCGACGAGAAGCGCCGCGCCGTCGAACGTCTCGCGATTGCGGCGAAGACGGCCGTCGAGGAACTCGAACTCGCACGCCATCTCGCCGGGATCGGCGCCGACGGACCGCGACAGGTCGTGCTCGCCGAGGCCCGCAGCCGTGAGGCCGCCGCGATGCTCGCCGAAGCCGAAGCGTCGGCCCGCGCCGCCGAAGCGGAGCGCGCGAAGGCGGAAGCGATGCTCGAAGCGGCGGAAAGTGAAGCGCGGCTGCGTTCCGAAGATCGCCGAATGCGCGACGAGGCCCGCGGAGAACTCGCGGCCCACGAAGCCGCCGTTCGCGAAGCGCGCGCCCGACGCGACCGCAAGGCGTTGGCGCTCGAACGTACCCGTGTTCTCGCGTCTTCGGGAGGCGTCGTCCTCGCTCGCATGGCGGGTCCGGGCACCGCGATCGCCGAGGAAGGCATGCCGATCGTGTCTCTCTACGATCCGTCGCGGCTGCGTGTCCGCGTCGACGTGGCGCAAGGCGACGTCGGCCGCGCCCGTCTCGGCCAGCGCGCCGAAATCATGGCGGACGTCCGTCCCGGCAAACCTTACGCGGGTGAAATCACGCGCATCGTGCACCAGGCCGACATCGCGAAGGTGACGCTTCAGGTGCACGTCCGCATCAAGGACGCCGACGAAATGCTGCGACCCGAGATGCTGACTCAAGTGCGCTTCTACAATCCGGAAGGCGCTTCCTCGCGACCGGGCGCACCGGCCCTCTCGGACGCGGTGTCCATTCCGGCGGCCGCGGTCGTCGACGGAGCGGTATGGACGCTCGACCCCTCCGACGGCACGGTGCGACGGACCCCCGTCACGACGGCACCGGGTCGCGAAGGCCGAGTGGTGGTGCTCAAGGGCCTCGATCTTTCCTCGAAAGTCGTCGTCGAAGCCGAAGGCGGTCTCTCCCGACTCGAACCGGGAACCCGCGTCTCGACGGGAGGTCGCTGAAATGGCGTTCATCGAACTCGATCACGTGACGCGCACCTACAAAAAAGGCGACGTCGAGGTGACGCCGCTGCGGGACGTCTCCCTCTCCGTCGAAAGCGGTGAGTTCTTCGTGCTCCTCGGGCCCTCCGGAAGCGGAAAAACGACGCTGCTCAACCTGCTCGCGAACATCGACGCCCCCGACGCCGGACGGGTCTCGGTCGCGGGGACCGACCTCGCCACCATGTCCGGCGCTTCATCCGCCCGGTGGCGAGCGGCCCACGTGGGCTACGTCTTCCAGCAGGCGAATCTCGTTCCGGTTCTGACGGCCTACGAGAACGTCGAGATCCCGTTGTGGCTCTTCCCGATGACGAGAGACGAGCGACATCGGCGCGTGAGCCTGGCGCTCGAAGCGGTCGGCCTCCTCGATCGAGCGGATCACCTACCGAAGCAACTGTCGGGTGGACAAGAGCAGCGCGTCGCCATCGCACGCGCGATCGTCGCGGATCCTCCGTTGCTCGTCGCCGACGAGCCGACGGGAAATCTCGACCATGAAAGTGCGGAGGGAATCATGATGCTGTTGAAGCGCATGAACGCGGAGCTCGGAAAGACCATCGTCATGGTGACGCACGACCCCCGCGCGGCGAGTTTCGGAACACGGCGTATGCGCCTCGACAAGGGTGCATTGATCGCGGAAGCGGCGATCGGGGGTGTGTCGTGAGGCTCGCCTTCTTGACCCGCAAGAACCTCGGACGGCGCCCGGTACGCACGTGGGTCACCATCTTCGGCGTCGCGAGCGCCATGCTGCTGCTGATCCTCGTAGGCAGCCTGTCCGCGGGGCTCGATCGCGCGATGTCCGGCAGCGAAGCGGCGCGGACGCTCATCGTCTACCGACAGAACCGCTACTGCCCGCAAACCTCCAATCTCCCGGAGTGGTACGCGGACCGTATCGCGAAAATGGACGGCGTCGCCTCCGCGCTCCCCGTGAAGGTGTTCCTCTCGAACTGTCGCGCGAGTCTCGACGTCGTGGCGTTCCAAGGGGCCCCCGCCGCCGCGCTTCTCGAGACGCGAAACTTCGACGTGATCTCCGGCGACGCGGACGCGTTCCGCACGCGACGCAATTCGGCGTTGATCGGCAAGGCGTTCGCCGACCGACGCAATCTCGCCGTCGGTGATCGCTTCCGATTCGGAACGATGAATTTCGAAATCGCCGGCGTATTCACGTCGTCCGAACCCGTCGAAGAAGGCGTCGTCGTCACCCATCTCGATTTCCTTCAACGCTCGAGCCCGGGTGGAAAACCCGGGGTCGTGACGCAGATCGAAGTCAAGGTGCGAAACGCGGCCGACGCCGAACGCGTCGCCCGCGAGATCGATGACACCTTCCGAAGCGCCGAAGCCCCGACCGACACGCGACCGAAGGTCGCGTTCCTCGAAGGAGCGACGCGCGACCTGCGGGAGATTCTCCGCTTCGCCAATTGGCTCGCCGCCGCCTGCTTCGTGGTCATGCTCGTACTCGTCGGCAACACCGTGGTGATGTCGGTTCAGGAGCGCACCCGCGAACTCGGAGTCCTGCGCACCGTCGGGTTCGAAGGACGCCATCTCGCCACCTTGGTCCTCGGCGAAGCGTGGACCATCGCCGGCATCGGGGGACTTCTCGGATTGGCGGCGACGTGGACGGTCATCCGCCTCACCCATCTGACGATCGGATCGGAAGGGGTGATCGTCGAGTTCGTCACGTCGCCCGAACTCGCCGCCAAGGGAATCGCCGTGGCGTTGCTCGCGGGGACGCTGGCCGCGCTCGTGCCCGCGTTGCGGGCCTCCCGCGTTCCTGTGGTCGCCGCTCTGAGGGGGACGTGATGGCAGGTCTTCCCGTCGACCACGCCTTTCGCAACCTCGCCCGCCGTCCGCTGAGAACGCTGCTGACCGCGCTCGCCAGTGCCTTGGTGACCGCTCTGCTCGTCGGCACGTCGTCCTTCGTCCGCGGTCTCGACCGCGGATTCACCGACGCCGCGGAAAGCGATACGGCGATCGTCATGTCGGCCGCATCCGAACGCGACGTCGTTCGATCGTCGATTTCGGTGCAGGTTCCGGACCTCGTCGCCGCGGGCGTCCGCGGCATCAAACACGTGGACGGCGTCGCGGTGATCAGTCCGGAGATGCACCTCGCCACCAACCTGCGCCTCGGCAAGGAAAGCACCGGAGCCGACGAACCGTACTATCCCGCGTTTCTTCGCGGCATCTCTCCGAAGGCGTTTCTCGTCCACGACATCGTCACGTTGGTGGAAGGACGCGCGCCCCGCACCGGCGAGGTGATCGTCGGTCGACTCGTCCCGGAGCGCTTCGGTGTCGCCGCGGACACTTTGAGCGTCGGTTCCTTCGTACGTTTCGAAGGCGCGGTTTTCGAAGTCGTCGGCGTCTTCGCGGCCCCCGGAACGACGCTCGAAAGCGAGATTTGGACGCCCGCGAACGAACTGCGCGGGCTCACGCGTCGCGACGACCTGAACGCCGTCTTCGTGAAGATGGATTCGCCGGAGGCCCTCGGCAACCTGGAGTTGTTCGCGAAGCGGCGCGTCGACCTCGAACTCGTCGCGATTCCTTCGTCCACCTACTACCGAGAACTCTCCGACTATTTCGATCCCATCCGCCGCATGGCGTGGATCTTCGCCGCTCTCGTCGCGGCGGCGTCGATCGCCGGCGGGGCGAACACCCTGAACGCGGCCGTCCAAGATCGCATCCGCGAGCTCGCCGCACTACGGGCGGTCGGATACACGGGATTCGCCCTCGCACGGTCGCTCGCCCTCGAAGCGTTGGTCATCGCCGCGGCGGGTTCGATGGCGGGCCTGATCATCGCGCGTTTCGCGATGGCGGGCGGGGTCGTCCGGATCGCGATGGGGGCGTTCGCCCTCGACGTGGATCCGCCGTCCGTCCTCGTCGGCATCGCCGGGACCCTGGCGGTGGCGCTTCTCGGCTGCATCCCGGCGGGCCTCCGCGTGATGCGGCTGCCCATCGCCGTCGCCCTCAAAGAGACCTGATCCCCTTCCTCGAAGGAGTTAACATCCGTCATGAAGATCGCCACGCTCACCCTCTCCCTCGTCGCCGTTCTCTTCACGGCCTCCTGCGGCAAGGACGGATCGTCGACGCCCGCGTCGACCCCTCCGTCGGCGACCGCGAACAAGCCGAAGATCCCGGACACCTTCAAACTCGCGGCGGCCCCCGCCGCCTTCGTCACCGCCGGAAAGGCGCGCGCCGAAGCGAAGACGGGCGACGTCGTGACCGTCATCGGTCGCGTCGGCGGTCACTCGGAGAATCCGTTCGTGCCCGGGCTCGCCAGTTTCACGATCGTCGACCCGGTCATGAAGCCCTGCGGCGAAGACGGCATGGACGGCTGCAAGACCCCGTGGGACTACTGCTGCGCGGATCCCGACGAGATGAAGAAGTCGACGATCGTCGTGGAATTCCGCGACGACGGCAACCGCCCGTTCCTGACCACCGCGAAGGGCTTCAACGGCATCGAGCCGCTGAAGACCGTCTACGTCACGGGCAAGGCCGAAAAGGACGACGGCGGCAACCTCGTCGTCGTGGCGTCCGGCATCTTCGTGCGGCCCTGACGCACGACGCGCCCGCTCCTGAAATGCAACGAACCCCGCGACGTCGCGGGGTTCGTCGTTTCGTGGAACCGTCTTTCGCCTTACGCGATCGTGACGTCGCGGCAGAGGTAGACGTCCTGGATCGCGTTCAGGATCCGCACGCCTTCCTTCATCGGCTTTTGGAACGCCTTGCGGCCCGAGATGAGTCCCGTTCCACCCGCGCGCTTGTTGATCACGGCGGTCACGACCGCATCCTGAAGGTCGTTGTCGCCCGACGCACCGCCCGAGTTGATCAGCCCGGCGCGACCCATGTAGCAATTCGCCACCTGCCAACGGCAGAGGTCGATCGGGTGGTCGGTCGTGAGTTGCGAATAGACCTTTTTGTGCGTCTTGCCGTGGCCCGTGGCGTTGTAGCCGCCGTTGTTCTCCGGCAACTTCTGCTTGATGATGTCGGCCTCGATGGTGACGCCGAGGTGGTTCGCCTGGCCCGTGAGGTCGGCGGCGACGTGGTAGTCGACGCCGTCCTTCTTGAATCCACCGTTGCGGAGGTAGCACCACAACACGGTGCCCATACCGAGTTCATGGGCGCGGTGGAACACCTTCGACACCTCGACGATCTGCCGCGCGGATTCGTCGGAACCGAAGTAGATCGTGGCACCGACGGCCACGCATCCCATATCGCGGGCCTGTTCGACCTGCGCGAAGAGGATCTGGTCGTAGCGGTTCGGATACGAAAGGAACTCGTTGTGGTTGATCTTCAGCATGAACGGGATCTTGTGCGCGTACTTGCGCGCGACGGATCCGAGCACGCCGAGGGTCGACGCCACGGCGTTGCAACCACCCTCGATCGCGAGTTTGACGATGTTCTCGGGGTCGAAGTACTCCGGCGCGGGAGCGAACGACGCCGCTCCCGAATGTTCGACGCCTTGATCGACGGGAAGGATCGAGAGGTAACCCGTACCGGCGAGACGACCCGCGTTGAACATGGCGGACAACGAACGCAGAACGGGAATGGACCGATCGCTCGGCCCCCACACGCGATCGGTGAAGTCCGGCCCCGGGAGATGCAACATCGAGGCGGGAATGGTCTTGCAGGTGTGTCCGAGCAACGATTCGGCGTGGCTGCCGAGGGTCGACGTGATCTGTTGAAGCATGGTCTCTCTCGCGTCCCGACGACGGGACCTTCATGGACTCTAACGCACTTCCCGCCGATCAGCCGCGACGACGCTTCGGGTCGGGACCGAAGCCGGCGGCTTCGAGCGTCCGATCCGCGTAGTCGATGATCGATCGCACGTAATCGCGCTTCTCGAGATAGGTCCCCGGGTAGAAGGAGCGCTTGAATCCGTAGATGAGAAGATCGCGGATTTCATGGGGCGCGAGATCGAAAGCGTCGGCGGCACGCAGGATTTCCTTCGTGCAGGTCGTGTCCGACACCAGCCGGTTGTCGGTACAGAACGTCGTCGACAACCGACGTCGCCGCATTTCGCCGAACGGGTGTTTCGAGAGATCGCCGGCGAGCTCCGGAACCGTCTGCTGATTCGACGTGAGACACACTTCGATCGTGATGCGACGGTCGGCGACGTATTCCGAGAGGCGATTCACGTAAGCCTGCTTGTCGCGCACCCCCGGCCCGATCTTCGTCGTATCGAACAACCACACGCCGTGCCCGATGCGATCCGCATGGCAGTCGCCGATGGCTTGGAGAATGGACTCGGCGCCGTAGTCCTCTCCCGCGTGCACCGTCTTGCCGAGGAACCCCTCGTGGGCGGCCTGATACGCCTTCCGATGCTGCGACGCGGGATAGCCCTTCTCCTGCCCCGCGAGATCGAAGCCGACGACGGGTTCGCCTTCTTCGCGCAACTGCGCGGCGGCACGCGCGACCTCGAGACTGGCGAGTCCGAAGAGTTCTTCGCGGGGCGCGTGTCGATGCACGTCGAGGATGCGGGCGTACTCCGCACCGAAGTGTTCATTGAAAAAACGCAACGCGCAGACGATCACCCCCGCCTTGAATCGCGGGACCCGCCCCGACACGACGTCGGGATGGACGTTTCGTGCGGCTTCCGCACGCCGCAGCCCCCGAGCCACGGCCCGGACGGTCTCGGCGAGAGGCAGTTTCGGACCGACGTGCAGTTGGGGGGCGAAGCGCACCTCGAGGTAGACGGTTCCTTCGCCGATGCAGTCTTCCGCCAATTCGAACGCGGTGCGTTCGAGGGATTCCGCGTCCTGCAGCACGGCGCAGGTGTACGCGAATCCCTCGAGGTACTCGGGGAGATTGCGGTAGCGTTCTTTGAACACCGTTTCGCGGAGCCCCGCCTCCGTAAAGGACGGAAGGGCAACGCCTTGACGCCGCGCCATCTCGATCAGCGTCGCGAGACGCAACGAGCCGTCGAGATGCACGTGAAGATCCGTCTTCGGCAGCGCGCGGATGAGCGACTCGAGACGCGACCGGTCGACCTGTGTCATGCCGCATCATAGGCGACGCCGGGGATGGAATAAATCGAGCGACGTCGGGTATGATTGGGACGGCCCGGCGACGGGTCCGTCAGGACGTCAGCATGCTCAAGACCCGCTCCCTTTTCGCGGCCCTCGCCCTCTCGATTCCGCTGTGCGCGCAGTCGGGACTTGTGATCAACGAAGTCGCGACCGGCGCACTCGACTGGATCGAAGTCGCCAATCTCGGGACGTCCACCGTCAACCTGAGCGGCTATCGCCTCTACGCCGCGTGGGGCACATCCACCCTCGCGACCAGCAACAACACGCTCTTCGGCGCGGTGTCTTTGGCGCCGGGCCAAGTCCTCGTGGTGACGGAAACCGCGAATCTCTCGACTCCGACCACCCCGGCCGGCGTGACGAAGATCTACTCCGGATTCGCGATCGGCTACGCCACCACCGGAACAGGCGCGGCGAGCGGTTGCGCTTCGCTCGTCAACCCGTCCGGTGTTTCGGTCGACATCGTGTCATGGGGATTGGCGTCGAACGCTTCGTTCCTCTTCGGCGGCACCTTCACGGGTGTCCCGTATCAGCCCACGGCGGGCAACTTCGGTCGTACCGGCAACACCGACACCAACGCGTCGTCCGATTGGATCGCGGCATCGACCGTGACGCCGGGAGCCCTCAACCCCGGTCAGTTCAATCCCGCCAACCAGATCCTTCTTTCGATCGCGTCGTCCGGAGGCTCGTTCAACCTCAACGTCACCACGGTGACGCCGGTTCCCTTCGGCGAGATCTACAACCTCGTCTCATTGGTGGATCTCGTTCCGGACGGCTCGGGCCCCGTGTTCGGCGTCGGTATCGACGCGATCAACACCGCGCTCTCCCCCGCCGATCCCTTCAACCCGTTCCACACCTACCTCGACGCCGCCGGTGCCTACTCGCTGTCGGTGCCGCCGGGGACCATTCCGCCCGGCATCCACGTCGAAATCGTTTCGCTGCTCGTCGGCGGTGGCGGCATCGCGCGCGCCTCGACGGTGAAGTCGCTCACCTTCTGATCGCGACGACCGACGCGACGAAGCCCTCTTCGGAGGGCTTTCTCGTTTCTCGACCGTGAATCGAGATCACGGCTCCCGGAGCTTCATGGAGCAAGGGTGCTCCATCCATGCGCCGAAAACGTCGATTTCACGGAAGGCGCTCCGCGCCGCCTTCCCGTGACTACCGACACCGCCCCGATCCGCGATCTGCTTCTCCGCATCTCGACGCTCCCGTCGATCGGCCTCGGGCTTTCGCGCCTGCTCGCGCTCGACGCGGGCTCGCCCGACGTCCTCGAACGCGCCGTCCCGATCATCGAAGGCGATCCCGCCCTCGCCGCGCACGTGATGCGGCTCGCCAACTCGGCCGCCTTCGCAGGCTCCGAAGTGGTGGACAGCGTCGAGCGCGCGGTGATGCGCGTCGGACCGAAAGTGCTCGTCGGATCGATCGCCCAAGCGCGCGTGGCGGCCGCGTTCGGGCCACGCGGGCGTTGGGAACTCGCGTTGTGGAATCAAGCGGTCCTCGGCGCCAATCTCGCTCGCGAGTTCGCCGCCGCGGCTCCGACGATCGGCATTCCACCGGCGACGGCCTACACGCAGGCGCTCCTGCACGACGTCGGCCGTCTCGTGATGGCTCCCCTCATCGGACCGCTGATGGACGAAATCCACGGCCTCGCGGGGAACCTGCGCACCGACTTGGCCCCGATCGAACGCGGCCTGCTCGGCTACGACCATGCGGTCGCCGGTCGACTGCTCGCCGTCAAATGGAAACTGCCGTCCATGTTGACTTTGGTCATTTCCACCCACCACGATCCGCGGGCGATCCGTCCTCCGGAAGCCGATCGCGCCTGCGCCCTGATGGCGGCCGTCGACGAAGTCCTGTCGCTGCTTCCCCACGACGGATCGACCGAACCCGACGCACGGATCGGCGACCTTCTTTCCACTCCCGACACCGCGAACGTGCTCGCGGGCGCGGGGCTCACGCCCGCCGCCGCGCGTGACGCGCTCGCGGCGAGCCTCGAATCCTGCGACCGTCAGCGAAAGATGCTGGGGCTTCCGCGGTCTTGAACGGTTGGGGCCGCGGAGGCGACGGGCTACCCTTCCCCATGGCCAAACGCGCTCCCGCCGTCGAGTGTTTCCCGAATCCGTCTCCCGATCGGGACTTCCTCATCGTCCACACGCACGAAGAGTTCACGTCGATGTGCCCGAAGACCGGTCATCCCGACTTCGGCGACATCGAAGTCAGCTACGTCGCCGACAAGAAGTGCCTCGAGCTCAAGAGCCTCAAGATGTACTTCCAGTCGTTCCGGACGCGCGGAATCTTCTACGAAGCCGTCACCAACGAGATCCTCGACCACCTCGTCTCGCAGTGCCGCCCGCGCTGGATGGAAGTACGGTCGAACTGGAAGGGACGCGGCGGTTTCAAATCGGTGATCACCTGCACGTTCACCGGCGAGGACGACGCGAAGCGCGGGTCGAAGTCCTGACCGGCATTCCGGTCCACAACCGAATTCCTCCGAGCAACCCCGCGACGTTGCGCACGACCACGACGTCGTTGCCGAGGGTTTCACCTTCGAGCAGCCGGGCGTTGCCGCCCCCGATGTAGAGACGTCGCCAGTTGAAGGCGGCGCGCAGCGTTCCGATCGCTTCGAGGACGCGCGCCCGCCACTTCTTCTTACCGACGCGTTCGAGGGCCTTGTCGCTCAAGAGGTCTTCGTAGACCTTCCCCCGCATCCACGGGTGATGCCCCATTTCGAGGGGAACGACGGCGCCGTTGGAATAGACCGCGGTTCCGAGTCCGGTCCCGAGCGTCATCACGAACTCGACCCCGCGGCCTTCGATGACGCCCATCCCCTGCACGGCCGCGTCGTTCAGCACCCTCACGGGTTTGCGGAGCCGCTTCGCGAGTTCCCGCTGCAGATTGCAACCGTGCCAGCGCTTCGTCCCGAGGTTGGCCGCGACGTAGACGACCCCGTCGTGAACGACGCCGGGAAATCCGACCGACACGCGGTCGAAACGCGGAAGTCCGGCCACGAGCACGTCGATCGCGGCGAGAACCTTCGCGACGGTGGACACCTTCGGAGTCGGAACCCGCACGCGCTCGGAAACGGGACGCCCGCGCGCGTCGAGCAACATCGCCTTGATACCGGAACCGCCGATGTCCACGGCGAGCGTCACGGGGCCGGAGAGGGTTCGCTTCATGGCGCTAGGATATGACACCGCGGACCCCGCCCCCATGACGACCCACGCCCCCGACGACGCCGATCGCATCCACGCCTTTCTCTCGGGAGACGCCTTCGCGGTCGTCGGGGTGTCGACCGATCGTGCCAAGTACGGCAACAAGGTCCTCCGCAACTACCTGCAAGCGGGTCGCCGAGTCGCCGCCGTGCATCCTCGGGAATCGGTCGTCGAAGGCGTGCCGTGCGTCCCGTCGGTGGACGCCCTCCCCGAAGGGATCCACGGATTGTCGGTCGTAACGCCCCCCGCCGTCGCCGTCGACATCGTCGAAGCCGCCGCCCGCAAGGGCATCCGGCACGTGTGGTTCCAACCGGGCGCGTCGTCGGAAACGGCGGTCGTTCGCGCCCGAGAACTGGGGCTGAACTGCCTCGCCGACGGCCCATGCCTTCTCGTCGCCCTGAGATTCCGCGACGGCTGAGGTTCCCGCGCCCGAAATCGACTCCCCATCGGCATCCGACGGCTCTACAATGAGCCCCCCGGCCGCGGCCCCCCGCGCCCGGTGCCGCCTCCCAACACGGATGGAGCCCCGCATGTCGTCACGTTTCTACTCCCTTCTCGCCGCGGCCGTCGTCGTCGCGACGTCGCTCTCGGCGCAGTCGCCGAACGTCATCGTCGGCGATCTTCCCGACGTCGCGAACTACGGTTCGGCGAACAACATCGCCGCCTTCGCGTGGGGCTCGACCTCCTGCAACACCGGAACGGCGAACCTCACTTGGATCTCGAACACGAACCAACATCCGGTCATCCCGCAGAACGCGTACCGCATCCACAACGGACGCTTCGAGCAGATCGGCATGTCGTGGTTGAAGCACGGCTTCTACGCCCTCTCCCAGACCCTCTGCGGTTCGTGCCCGACCCCGACCGACGGCACGTCGCTCGGAATCGGGTGCTCGGATCCCTACACGGCGGGTCTCAACGGTGATCAGGGCAACGGCCCGCGCTCCGAGATCAATGCAACGACGGGTTACTTCCCGTTCCCCTACGTCCTCAATCCTCCGGTGACGAGCGTCATCGACCGCCGCCTCCAGATCAAACACGCGGACCTCTCGAACACGACCTACGCGGGCGCGATCTACCTCGCCGAAGCCCAGTACATCCAGCCCGAGGACGCCGGCGCCAACAACGACAACGACAACGCGTCCTACCGCCGCGTCTACTTCACTCCGAACGGCGCGTCGTACAACGCCGCCTTCCAATCGGGCGCGGGCAATAGCACCGTCCGCATGAAGGCCGCCATCGAAGGTTGGCCGCTCTACGACCCGACCGTCACGCTGACCAACTTCGACAACCCGGGCGACGGCCGCTTCATCATCGCGCGCCGCGTCCAAGCGCTCGGCAACGGTCTGACCAAGTACTTCTACGCGGTTCACAACTTGAATTCCGACCGTTCCGCGAAGGCGTTCACCGTCAACTTCGGCGGAACGACGACGATCTCGAATCTCTATTTCCACGACGTCGATTACCACTCGGGAGAGGTTTACAGCGGTACCGACTGGTCCGCGACCGTGACCCCCACTTCGGTGACGTGGTCGACGGACGATTGCACGGTCAACCCGAACGCCAACGCGCTGCGTTGGGGCACCTGCTACTCGTTCGAATTCGTCGCGAACAACACGCCCGTCTCGACGACGATCACCCCGTTCAAGCCGGCGATCATCGGCGGCGTCTGCCCGCCGCAACCGCCCGCCGTCTCGATCGGCGGCTACCAAGTGGCCAGCGTTCCCTACGTGTCCTACACCGCCGCGGGCACCGTCGGCCCGACGGGTGACGACACCTCCGTCACGGCGAACATCGGATTCTCGTTCTCCCTCTACGGGAATGCGATGACTCAAATCAAAGTCAGCTCGAACGGCTACCTCTGCCCGACGACGCAGGACGGCAACGTCTACACGAACAGTTCGTTGCCCTCCGCGGGCGTTCCCAACGGGGTCATCGCCGGCTACTGGACCGACCTCGATCCGAGTGCCGCAGGCTCCGGGCAGGTTCGTTATCAGACGGTCGGCACGGCCCCGAACCGCCGCTTCGTAGTGACGTACACCAACGTCTATCGCTACGGAACGACGCAGGCGGAGAACTTCCAGATCTTCCTCGAAGAGACGACGAACGCCGTCTACTTCACCTGCGTGACGACGTCGTCCGGCGGCTCGGCCGGTACGCGGGGCATCGAAAACCTCACCGGGACGACCGGCACCTTGGTGTCGCTCAACACCGCCAACTCGATGCAGAACGGCACCACGATCAAGTTGAGCCAGATGCCCGCGAACTTCGTCCCGCCGTCGGCGAATCTCGCGTGGACCGGCGCGGGCACCGCCGGTTCGACGCTGCAGGTCCGCGTCGTCTCGCGCCCGTCGTTGCCGCTCCTCCTGCTCGTGGACTCGACGCCGGGGCCGTTCCCGCTTCCGGGCAACTTGGGCACCCTGAACCTCGGTCTCAGCGCCGGAATGTGGCCCGTCGTCGACGGCATCGGCCTGTTCGGATTCGCCGACCCGAACGGCAAGACCGACTGCGTCTGCGGCACTTACGACATCCTCGCGGTGGTTCCTCCGGGTTTGAGCGGAGTCACGATCTATTCGCAAGGCATCGTGCTCGACGCGACGGCTCCGAACGGGTCGTTCCACCTGACGACCCCGATCACCTACAGTTTCCCGTAGGTTTTGGGACGCGCACGAAAAGGGCGGCTTCGTTCGACGAAGCCGTCCTTCTTCTTTTGGTGTCGAAGCGCCGAATCGGAGTGGACGGGACGAAGCGCTCTCCCTTAGACTTCAAGGACGTAAGCATCGCTGCGCCGGCGCAAGACGATGCTCGACGTTTGGAGACCCGATCCTCATGAAGTCACGACTTCTTTTCGCCGTCGCCGCGGCGGTCCTTTCCGGATTCGTTTCCGCCCAAGCCGGCGGTGCGGACGTCATCGTCGGCGACATCCCCGACCGTGCCAATTACGCCGCCGTCGGCGGCATCGACGGCTTCTCGTTCGGCACGACGTCGTGCAACGTGGGAACCGTTCCCCTTCAGTGGGTCGCTTCCACCAATCAACACCCGGTCATCGCCCAAAACCTCTACCGCATCAAGGGTGGACGCTTCGAGCAAATCGGCATGTCGTGGTTGAAGCACGGGTTCACCGCCCTCGCTCAAAATCTGTGCGCCACGTGCCAAAACCCGGGGACCGGATCGCTTCTCGGCGTCAACTGCTCCGATCCGTACTCGGCGAGCCTCAACGGAAACCAATCGTCCGCGGGTCCGCGCAATGAAGTCAACGCGGCCACGGGCTACTTCAAATACCCGGTGGGGACCGCCTACCCCGCACCGTCGGGCACGATCGCGCGTCGCCTGCAAGTGCCGTCGGCGGACATCGATCCGACCCAAAACGCGGGTGGGACCTATCTCGTCGAAGCGCAGTACGTTTCGCCCGACGACGCCGCGGCCGGCAACAAGAACAACAACGCGTCCTACCGTGCGGTGACTTTCACGGCGGGCACGACCGCGGGCGACTTCAACGCCACGCTGTCGGGCACGACCGTGCGCACCAAGACCGCCGTCGAAGGTTGGGCGTTGCTCGACCCGACCGTGTCGATCACCTACTACGACATCCCGAACGACGGCCGATTCATCGTCGGCAAGCGCGCGCAAGTGCTCGGTGACGGCTACACCCGCTATTTCTACGCGGTGCACAACCTGAACTCCGATCGCTCGGGCAAGGCGTTCACCGTGAACTTCGCGTCCGCCGCGAACGTGCGCGGGCTGTGGTTCAACGACGTCGATTACCATTCCGGCGAGCCGTACGCGACCACCGACTGGCTCCCGACGGTCGGAACCAATTCGATTTCCTGGTCGACGGAAGACTGCGCGACGAACCCGAACGCCAACGCTCTGCGTTGGGGCACGTGCTACTCGTTCGAATTCGAGTCGGACACGGCTCCGATCGCGGAAGTCATCACGCCCTTCAAGCCCACCGTGAACGGTACGACCTGTCCGCCGCAACCGGCGATTCCGTCGCTCGGCGGCTACGCGTCGGCCCCCGTCGCCTACGACTTCATCCCGAACGTTCCGACGGCCGGAGCCCTCGGCCCCGGAACGGACGACAGCGCGGCGACGGTGGCGCTCGGCTTTACGTTCAACTTCTGGGGCACCAACTACACCCAGATGGTGATCTCGTCGAACGGCTACCTCGCGATCCCGGGGCAGTCCGGCACGGTGTATCAGAACACCGCGATCCCCGCCGCCGCCGTTCCCAACGGAACGATCTGCGGCTATTGGGACGATCTGAATCCCGCGGCGACCGGATCCGGCAAGATCTACTACCAGACGGTCGGCACGGCCCCGAATCGTCGCTTCGTGGTCCACTGGAACGGCGTGTATACCTACAACACGACGCAACCCGAGAACTTCCAAATCATCCTCGACGAGACGACCAACGCGATCACGTTGACGACGGTGTCGACGACGCAGGGCGGATCTTCCGCGACACGCGGCGTTGAAAATCTGACGGGGACCGCTGGACTCCAGCAGAGCTACAACGCACCCGCCTCGGTGGTCGCGAATACGTCGTACCGCTTCGCCTCGATCCCGCCGACGGTCATCCCGCCTTCGGCCAACCTCGCGTGGACGGGTCCCGGCACGGCCGGATCGACGCTGTCCATCCAGTTGGTGTCGAAGCCGTCTCTGCCGCTCGTGCTGCTCGCGGATACGAGCGCCGGTCCGTTCACCATCCCGGGCAACCTCGGCGTGCTCGACATCGGCCTCTCGCTCGGCACCATCCCGATCGCCGACGGCATCGGATTGTTCGGCTACGCCGATCCCAACGCGAAGACGGACTGCATCTGCGGTTCCTTCTCGGTGTCGATCGCGTTGCCCGCCGGACTCGCCGGGCTCACGCTCTACTCGCAGGGCATCGTGATCGATTCGGCCGCTCCGAACGGAGCGTTCCACATCACCACGCCGGTGTCGTTCACGTTCCAGTGATCGACGCACGTTCGTCGGGGATTCCCCGATGATCGGACGGGTTGCGGCGCTCCTTCGGGGGCGCCGCAATCGTTTTCATCCCGGTGGTTCGCCGCGCGTCGCGGATTCCCGCTGAGGATCCTCGACTTCGGTCAAGCGGCGACGGCTCGCGCGACGATGGCTTCGGGGGATACCATCGTCATCGTGAATCCGACCTCCCCACGCACCTTCGAATTGCCCGCCGCGGGAGGAGTCGTCGAACTCCCCCGAGAAGGCGACCGCTGCGACCTGCGCGGGCTGCGATGGCGGGACGCGAAGGGGCACTACCCGACGGAGGTGAAAGCGGACGCGGGATTCATGGAGACCGTCGTCCGCGGCGTGTTGAGCGCCGGTCTGAGGCTTCGGTTCGAAGCGCACGGTCGAAGCATGCGGCCGTGGATCCCGGACGGTTGTCTTCTCGACGTCGATCCCGCGCGCGACGTCCCGATAACGAAAGGTCAGGTGCTCCTCTACGCGACGGGCCCCCACCGTTGCGTCGCCCACCGGGTCATCGACGTTCTGCCCGATCACGTCCTGCTCCGCGGCGACAACGCGTCGCGGGAAGACAAGGTGTCCCGCGACGACGTCCTCGGAATCGTCGCCGCCGTCACGAAGCCCGACGGCACTCCCGTCGCCCTCGACGCCCTTCCGTTCGTCGGTCTCGCACCGACGTGGAATACGCTCAACGCGGCGGGGCGCGCGACGCTGCGGACGTTCGTGGTCGCACCGGCGGCCACCATCACCCGATTCGCGCGGATACCGCTCCGCACCATCCTTCGCGGCCTATCGTGGTTCCTTCATCGCGTCGCGGTCGCCGCGCAGCGTGTCCGCCTGCCGATCGACCGTTTCCACGCAATGCTTCTTTCCACCGAAGAAAAGCGCGCCGTTCGTGATCGGCTCTACGCGGATCTCGGCATCCAAGCATTCACCGCGCTCTCGGAAAACCTCGACGCCGGTCTGACCCTCCTCGAAGAACATCAGCGCGCGAACGATGGTCGCCCCCTCGGGCGCGTGCTCGTCGTCGGGTGCGGCCCGGGACGCGAAGCCTTCGCCCTCGCGGCGCACGGCGGCATCGTCACGGGGATCGACACCGAACCGGCGATGCTGCAGCGGGCGCGCACGGAAGCCGCGCGTCGCAACGTGAACGCCGACTTCCGCGAAGGCGACGCGGTGTCGTTCGATCTCGGAGACGAGCGGTTCGACACCATCGTCGTTTGGTCGGGGCTTCTTTGCATGATTCACCCCGCCGCCGCACGCATCGCGATGCTCGCGAATTGTCGGCGTCATCTCGCGGAGGGCGGCAAGATCTGGGTGACGTTTCTCGTCGACTACGTCGATCCTCGAGACGACGCGCCCGCACCGCGCCCCGGCGGCTTCGCCCGACGCGTCAATCCCGATCACGCCCCGGGCGACCTTTGGCTCCACAACGAAGCCGTCCACGTCTATCCACGCACGACGTCGCTGCTCGCCGAAATCGCGGCGGCCGGACTGGGGGCGGAACGGGTCTTCAGGGATCAACGCGCGTACGACCGTCGTTCGCAAGTGCGCGGCTATGCAACCCTCGGCGAGTGCGGCAGATGAGTCGCCCGGAACGAGACGGACACGCACGGCGAAAAGCGGCCCCGACACGCGCTTTTCGCGCCGAAGCTCGAGTCCGTGGTAACTTTCGGTCGATGAGAACGCTGAACGACGTTCTCGGAGCCCGTCATGCAACGCGACGAACAACACATGCCCGACACGGGCGACAAGAAGCCGTGGGTCAAGCCCGTGGCGCAGTCGGTAACGTTGTCGCCGCAGGCTTCCGACGCGCTGACTTGAAACCTCGTGTCGGTCTCCTGACCGACACCGGAGCCGGTCGGCTCCGACGCCGCGACGACGACGGGTCCCCGACGAAAGTCGTGGTTTCATGACCGCCTCTCGTAACGACGAAGCACGCCCCCGCGCCTTGGCGCTCGAATTGACGAAGGGGTGCAACCTCCGCTGCGGGTACTGCTACTACGGCACCCGTGAGGCGGCCTACGATCCGTCCACCGCAATGTCCCTCGAAACCGCTCGGCGTGCGGTGGATCGCCTCTTCGAAGACGCACGCGACGACGAGGTCCCCCACCTGCACCTGTTCGGCGGTGAACCTCTGCTGAATTTTCCCCTCGTCGAAAGAGTCGTCGACTACGCACGCGCGCGCGGAACCGCGCTCGGTCGACCCATGACCTTCGAACTCACGACGAACGGCACATTGCTGTCGCCGAAGATCATCGACTGGCTGAACGCCAACGCCGTCGCCGTCGGCGTCAGCATCGACGGTCCTCCGACGATTCAGGATGCGACGCGCCCGGCGGCCGACGGTGGCGGAAGTTCCCGCTTCGCCGAGCCGAAAATCCGCGAGTTTCTGAACTCCCGCGCGGGGCCCCCCCTCGCGGCACGGACGCACGCGAGCGTCGTCCTTTCGCGTCGCTTTCCGGACATCGAACCGATCATCGCCTACCTGAAGACTCTCGGATTCCGCAAGATCGTCGTCTCGCCGGCCACCGACGACGGCGTGGACGGATTCCGGGACACGGATCTCCCGCGACTCCTCGACGCGTACACCGTGGCGGCGGCAAGTTGGTACGAAGAACGTGCCGCGGGGAATCCCGGAACGTTCGCGCACTTCGAAGATCTCGCGCGTCGCGCCCTGTCGGGGCGCAAGAAGACGTCCCCCTGCGGCGGAGGACGCGACTATCTCGGGGTCTCCGCCGACGGATCGGTGTACCTCTGCTACCGCTTCTTCGAAGATGACGCCTTCAAAATGGGGTCGCTCGAAGGGGGCATCTCGAACGCCGTCACGCAACGCCTCGACGCGACGACCGTCGATGCACGCACGGACTGCCGTTCTTGCTGGGCTCGCTACTACTGCGGCGGCAACTGCCACCACGACAACCTCAAGTCCACCGGCGACGCGGCCACGCCGAACCCCGTGCATTGCGACGTGTTCCGACATACGATGGGACTGACGCTCGAGATGCTGACGCGCCTCGGCCGGCTCGGACACGCGTCCGAAGGTCCCGGACCCTCCTCCATGAACGATCCCATCCCCGTCGACGGTGCCTGGTCTCCGAAGGCGGTCGCCGACCTTCATCGACGGCCGATCGTCGACGAACTTTTGGTCTACAGCCCGACGTCGCACGCCGTCGTCAACCTGAACCCGACCGCGGCGCGCGTCCTCGCCCTGTGCGACGGAACGACGACGGTCGACGCGTTGATCGAACGGCTCGCCTCCGAATTCTCGGCGCCGCAAGACGTCATCCGCTCCGACGTCGAAGAGTTGCTCCGCAATCTGCGCGACAAGGGCGTGGTGACGTGACCGAACTCCCCGCGCCCCTTCGATTCGAAGCGCTCGGCATAGGCATCACCCTCACCGTCGACGACCCGGCGATGGCGCGCGTCGTCGGAACGATCTACCGAGCATTTCCCTCCGCAATCGGTGAAGCGGCGACCCAACTGTGCGGGGGCCTGACGGTCTCCGCCACGGGGACCACGGCGCACTTCGGCACGGCGAGTTCGCTGCACGCGGATCCCCTCGTCGCCGTGCGCGCGTTGAATCACATGATCGTGGACGCGGTCGTGCTTCATCGCCGAGATCTCTTCCACTTTCACGCGGCGGTTCTCGAACACCGAGGGATCGGCTTCGCGATCCTCGGAACCGCGGGTGCCGGAAAGTCCTCCATCACGTTGGCGTTCTGCGAAGCGGGTGCGACGTATCTCGGCGACGAACTTCTTCCGTTCGATCCGGCGACCGGAACGGCTTTCGCCTTTCCGCGCGCACCGAAATTGCGAAGCGTTTCGCAGCCTTCGTTTCCGTGGGCCGCCGCGATCGCGTGCGGATCGGGCGATTCGACGTTCCTCGATCCGTCGCGTCTGCCCGGCGCCGGAATCGGCACCGCGACGCGACCCCGAGTCCTACTGTTCCCGACATTCGAACACGGGCACGGCGCGGTCTGTCTCGGTATCTCTCCGGGCGACGCCGCGGTCGAGGCGTCGCTTTCGGCGTTGAACTTCGGAAGTCATGGGCCGGACGCGGCTCTCGCGGGGTTCTCCTCGCTGACGGGCGGCTGTCGCAACTTTCGTGTGAAATGGTCGGACCCCCGAGCCGCGCGCGATGCCGTCCTCTGGACTGTCACTCCCTGAACGCGACCGACTCTTCGGTTGGTTCGCGCTCGACGGCTCCGCCGCCGCACGCCCGGCAACGCCTTTCTCCTCGGACGCCCTCGCCGCGATCGCGGAACGTCACGGAGTCCTCAAACGCGCGGTGGCCCATGGACTGAAATGGACGTCCATTCGATTCGATGCAGAACTCGAAGCTCAGATCCGCAACGCCCGCGATGCCCGTTCCACACGCGACGAGGTGCTTCGCGCATTGAACGTCGAAGGCGTCGTACCGACGCTGCTCAAAGGGGCGGCTCTCGTACCTTGGATCGGTCGCGATCCCGACGCCCGCACGATGGGCGACCTCGACCTTCTCGTCGACACGAAGGAAATCGACGCCGCACGGCGTGCATTGAGAACTCTCGACTACACACGCCCGCCGGGTGCCCTCCCCGATTGGCATCTCCGCCTTTGGCACTTCAATACGACGTACGTTCCGAAAGACCCGGAACGCCTTCCCGTCGAGATCCATCACGGATTGCATGCGGACGCCTTGGGCGTCGACCTCGATCCCGATGCGTTCCGATCCCGCGCCGCCGTCGTCGATATCCTCGGAGCGCAGGCTCGACTCCCGCACCCGATCGATCGTTGGATCCATCTCGCGACTCACTTCACCAGTCACGTGGGCGCACGATGCGGATCCCCCGACACGTTGCGGCTCTTGGCCGAAAGTCCTCATCCTCCCGCGCGCCTGCGCTGGGTCGGTGATCTCGTCGACGCGTGGGCCTCGGTCCGCGGCGCCGGTATCGCGGAGACCGTCGTCCGCATTCGCACATGCCGTGCGGAAGCGGCCTCCGCCGACGCCTTGGCCATGATCCTGCCGATGCTCGATCCGGACGGCTACGCCGCGGCGGCGGCCGTCGCGTCGGCCATCGAACCACCGCGATTCGAGACGGACGCCATCGAATGCCGGGGCCGTATGCCCCACGACGTCGACGCCACGATCGGCATTCGCCCCGCGACGCTGCGCTTGTGGTTCCGATGGCTTTCGGGCTCGGGAAGAAACCTCGGACCGCTTTCGCGGTTTCTGCACGCGCTGTCCGTTCTCGCACGGACCGCGACCGCCGGCCTCGCCTTCCCCGTCGCCTACGTCCTTCGGACTCGGGAATCCGCTTCGCCCACGACGGCACGCGGCGAACTCGAGCGCTTCGAAGCCTTGGCGAGGCGAAAGGCGTTCGATCGACGCGAGTCGGACGCGCGGATCGACGCCGACGGCAACATCCGGGCCGTCCGGGAGTCGCCACCATGACGGCGGGAATTCCCGTTCTCGTGTTCCTCGTGCAAGCGTCCCTCGCATGGGCGTTGCGAAGTGGTTGGACGACCTTCGACGGCTGGGCGTTCCTCGATCGCGCCGCTTCCGTGCCGTGGGGGGATCCGTTCCACCCGCTCGTCGCACCGACGCTCGCCGCCTCCCGAGTCCTGCTCGCCCCGCTCGGGGTCGACGCCGCAGACGCGGCGACCCTCGTGTCGTGCGTCGCTTCGGGTTCGACGGCGGCTTTCACGTGGATGTGGTTCACGGCGTCCGGCATCCGGCGCGGGGCCGCCGTCGCGCCCGCTTTCGCCGTCGTTTGGTCGGGCGTCGCCGCGTGGGCGTCGACGTCGATCGAAGCCTACGCCCCGGCCTGCGCCGCCATAGCCGGAGCCTTCGCTTTTGCCGCTCGTGTCGCCCGCCGACCGACGGAGGCGCACGTCGCGACACTCGGCGCCGTGGCCCTGCTCGCCGCGGGGTTCCATGTGGCGACCGTCGCCCTGTGGCCGGGACTTGCATGGATCGCACTCCATGAAGCACCTTCGCGCGCACGACGCGTCGGGGCCGTCGTCGCGACGGTCGCCGCGGCTCTCTTGGCGACGCTGCTCGCGATTCCGACGCGGGAGTTCGTCCCGCTCGGAAGCGACGCAACCACAGCCACGCCCTTCGGGTGGATCCTCGCAACGGTATCGGCCCCTTCCGCCGCCGCCGTGCGGGAACCATGGGTCCGCTCAGGGCTCCCCTACGCGTTGCTTCTCCTGACCGTTCCGGCGCTCTCCGGGGCCTACGGCCTCCTTCGACGCGACACGCGACCCCTTATCCTCGTCGGCGTCCTTCCCGCGTGGTTCCTTTGGGTGATCACCGGCAAGTCGTGGATCGCGCTCACCGCCCCGCTGAGCCCCCTCCTGATGCTGCCGCTCGCCCGGCGCCTGGACCCCCTGAAACACCCGATCGCCGTCGGGTCCCTGATCACGGTCGCGGGCTTCGGCCTCGCCGCCGAGTACGGCCCGAACGGCCCCGGATTCCGCGAAAGACACTTCACTCCCGACCCGCTCCGCGTCGTCGCCGACACGGTGCATGCCCTCGCCCCCGAAGATGCCGTCATCGTCGCGGGGAACGCCGCGGCACCTTTGAAAATGCGGAGGTCGGACGGTGTGCGAGCGATCGCGGAGTGGGCGGTCCGCGGACGCGCCGTGGGACGAAACGCGCTCGAGTCACTTCGTTTCGGCGTCGCCGCCCTCCAATCCGAAGGCCGCGACGTGTGGATGTCGAAGGACGCCGTCGACTTTCTCGTGACGGCGGGACACGCCGAGCGCGACGTGTTGGATCTCGTCGACCCGACGACGCTCTTGCGGGCCGGGCCCGACGAAGCCCGGATAGCCCGATTGAAAAAAATATCGCCCCTCCCCCCCCGGTGACGTTGCACGAAACCGCCTCTCGCGACTAATCTCGCCGTCGGAGTCGTTCGATCGGCCCGAAACGGGCCGCCTAACCGATGGGAGTCCTTCCATGAATCTTCGTTCGCTTCTCGTGGCCGCTGCGTTCGTCGCGTCCTTCGCCGGCGCCCAGATGACCCTGCTCACGACCATGGCCGGCGGCAACGGCCAAAACGGCTGCATGTTCGACATCGTGGCGCTGAACACGGTGACGGTCACGTCGTTCGACATCAACATGTCGACGTCGCCGCAGACCATCTTCATCTACACCCACACGGGCACGATGGTCGGCACGGAAAACAACGCCGCCGCGTGGACTTTGGTGGGCACGACCGCCGCGCCGATCACGGGGACCGCGGGAACTCCGACTCCGGTTCCGATTCCCGTCAACGTGACGATTCCGGGCGGATCGACGCAGGCCTTCTACGTCACCAACAACTCGGGCACGATGGCCTACACCAACGGCACGGCGGTGGGTGCCGTCTATGCTCAGGACGCGAACATTCAGTTCCTCCAAGGCTACGGCAAGTCCTATCCCTTCGGCGGGACCTTCCAACCGCGCGTGTGGAACGGCGTCATCCACTACACGCCGGGCAACTCAACGCCCTACTATCAGACGAACAACAACGGATCGTCGCTCGACATCAACGGCGTGCAAGGCACCGCGTACACGACCGCATCCGTCAGCCCGTGCATCAACGCGGGATTCACGGCCAACCTCAATTCGCTGAACGGAGTCGGATTGGGTTGGGACGTCCTGCTCTCCCCGATCGCGTTCGTCCCGAGCAATCAGGGCGCCCTCATGACGACGGGCGGACAGATCGTCAACGTCAACCTCGCTGCCTTCGCCTTCTTCTTGGGCGGATCGTTCACGACGCCCTTCTTCCCCTTCAGCCTCCCCGCGTCCTATTCGATTACCGCCGATATTTACATGCAGATGGTGAATATCGATCCGACGAACCCAGACTTTGTCGCCTTGAGTCAACCCGTCGAACTCCACGTGATCAATTCGGGGACACCGAGCGTCCCGACGACGGACGATTCGTCGACGACCGTGGCGTTGAGCGGGCCTCCGTTCTGCGGACCGGGGGCGATCCCGTTCTTCGGAACGAACTTCACGCAGATGCAGATCATTTCGAACGGCCGCGTGATGTTCGGTACCGCAAGCACCTCCTTCTCGCCTTCGGTCGCAACCTCGCTGACGGACAGCGGCTGGATCGGCGCCCACACGGACTTGAACCCGGGTACCGCAGGATCCGGACAGATCACGGTCACTCAACCGGCTCCGGGCCTGGTGCGCGTGGACTACAACGGGGTCTACTACTTCGGCACGACGACGCCCTGCACGATGGGACTGCAGTTCGACGTCGCTCTCGGAGTGCTCACGATCGACAACTTCAATCCGAACGGCAGCGCCAGCAACACGATGCTCGGGCTTTCGGCGGGCACGCCGCTCTGCACCGA